>CACYDO010000086.1 GCA_902773165.1 uncultured Ruminococcus sp.
GCCGCCGATGCAAAGAACATCAGGCTGAAAAATATTTATAACATTGACGATACCCGTCGCGAGGTAGCCGATGTAGTCCTTTACAACAGCCGAGCCGATCTTGTCGCCTGCACGCATAGCGTTAAAAGCGGTGATTCCGTTGACTTTATTAACGTCGCCGTTCACCGATTTGAGCATGTAGGACTGAAGCGGATTTTCTTTCTCGATAGCCTCTTTGGTAAGGTTGATAAGACCGGTAGCAGAAGCGTATGCTTCCCAGCAGCCTTTGCGTCCGCAGTTGCACTGTCTGCCGCCGTGAACGATGACCATGTGACCAAGCTCTGCGCCTGCCTTATTCGAACCGCTGTATATCTTTCCATCTATAATAATTCCGCCGCCTACGCCCGTGCCGAGGGTAATTGCAACAGCATTTGTGCTGCCCTTAGCCGCTCCGGCAAGATATTCTCCGTAAGCTGCCGCATTAGCGTCGTTTTCGATAAGAACCTTTTTGCCAAGTCTTTCTTCCATCATCTTAACGAGTTTCCAGTTATGGAAACCGAAATTTGCGGAATATTCAATAACTCCGGTATCGGGATCTACTGCGCCCGGTACGCCGATACCTACCCACTCGACATCTTCAAGTGAGATCTCTGCCTTTGCGAGAGCCGCCATCGTTACCGAAGCCATAGAGTCGCATATCTCACTTTCGGGACGGGGAACAGCAGTTTTGGCATCAGCCTTTGCAATAATATTAAAATTATCGTCAACAACGCCGGCAACTATATTTGTGCCGCCAAGATCTATACCTACATAGTACATCGCCATCATCTCATTTCATAAGAACTTTTCTACAAAAAATCAAATTGATCTTCCAAACTTCTATTGTAATTATAACACATAGATCGAAAAAAAGCCATTCTCCGATTGTACAAATATATCACATATAATTGGTAATTATACACAAACATGATGTGGATCTTAGTTTTATTTATCACTATAAACAATAAATCAAAAAACGGAGAATGACACGAAAGCGTACTTCGTTCATTCTCCGTTTTATCGGATCATTAAATATATATCGGTATTATACCAGTGCGTCTGCGAGCTTTTCGAGATTCGGGATATCCGTATCTTTAAGAGAAGACTTGATTGTAACTACAGGCTCAACGAGAGTAATATCCTTGAGCTGCTCAACGATCGGCTTGATCGTGCGAGCGGCGGAAGGCGCCCATGAACCGTTCTCAACAATAGCGATCTTTCTGTTCTTGTAGCCTTTAGCGACAAGCTTGTTAACGAAAGCAAGCATTGGAGGGAAAACTCCTGCGTCGTAGGAGGCAGCCATCAGTACAAGGCGGTCGTAGCGGAATGCGTCCTCGATAGCCTCAGCCATATCATCTCTTGCAAGATCGAAGAATGTGACCTTCTCAGCGCCCTTTTCTTCAAGGATCTCCTTGAACTTTTTGGCAGCGGCAGCCGTATTTCCGTGGATAGAAGCGCAAGCGATCGTAATGCCCTTATCCTCGGGTTCGTACTTGCTCCAGGTATTGTATTTGTCGATGTAATATTGAATATTCTCGTTAAGTACAGGACCATGGAGGGAGCATATGATCTTGATCTCGCAGGAGGAGAGCTTTTTGAGCACAGCCTGAACCTGAGCGCCGTATTTTCCTACGATATTGAAGTAATAGCGGCGGGCTTCGCAAGCCCAGCCCTCGTCGTCCTCTGCGTTGAGAGTACCGAACTTACCGAAAGCGTCGGCAGCAAAAAGGATCTTATCTGTTTCGTCGTAGGTCATCATAACCTCCGGCCAATGAACCATAGCGGCTGTAAAGAACTTGAGCTTATGCTTGCCGAGAAGCAGCTCGCTGCCTTCCTTTACGGTAACTGTTTTGTCGGTAAGGTCGATATCGAAAAATTGACCGAGCATAGTAAAGGTCTTTGCGTTGCCGACAAGCTTCATCTCGGGGTATTTGTCGCATACAGCTTTAAGAGAGCCGGAGTGATCCGGTTCAACATGCTGAACAACGAGGTAATCGGGCTTCTTGCCGTCAAGAGCTGTTTCGAGATTGCTCAGCCACTCATAAGTTGTGCGGCTGTCTACCGAGTCCATAACGGCTATCTTTTCGTCCTTGATAAGATAGCTGTTGTAAGCCATTCCTTCGGGAACAACATACTGGCTTTCAAAGAGGTCCAGCGTAGGGTCGTCAACGCCGATGTACACAACGGAGTCTGTGATATTGAAATTCATACTATACACACCTTTCTGTAAATGATAAATCTGTCATATTTTGGGCAACACCGCACAAATACCGCCTGGCGGTCGGCAATCTCCGACAGTCAGTTTCGATTTTGATTTGTCATGACGGTCAACTGACCTGAGCGTTTCGGAGTATCCACTAATATTTTACGCTAACCCTGACGGTACCCAAGGGCATTAGCAGCATGATCCGATCGGTCTGTGTCCTGCGGCTTGACTTCTTGGAGTGCTGCGAGCACCCAGCACCAAATCTGCTTGCATAATTAGGTGCTGGATCTGTGCGGTATTGCATTCGATTTGCAAATATAACGACGAAAATTACTCTTGTTCCGAAACAACCCCTATACCAAGCTCGGAAAGCTGATCTTCGTCTACGGGCGACGGCGCATTTGTCATAAGCTCGCTTGCGTTCTGAACCTTCGGGAAGGCAACGACATCGCGCAGGGTCTGAGCCTTTATCATCTGCATGACAAGTCTGTCAAGACCGATACCCATTCCGCCGTGGGGCGGAGCGCCGTATTTAAAAGCGTCTGTCAGGAAGCCGAATTTTCTGTAAGCTTCTTCGTCGGAAAGTCCAAGCATGCTGAACATTCTCTTCTGGAGATCGGGATTGGTTATTCTGATCGAGCCGCTTGAAAGCTCAATTCCGTTAAGAACCATATCGTAAGCCTTCGCGTAGACCTTGCTTTTATCGCCTTCAAGGTGATTAAGAGCTTCATCGGTAGGCGAGGTGAACGGGTGGTGCATAGCAAGCCATTCACCGCTTTCCTTATCGTACTCGAAGAACGGGAATTCAACTACCCACAGGAAGTTAAAGCCCTCGCGTTTGATCTCAAGCTTATTTGCAACTTCAAGTCTGAGTGCGCCGAGGATAGACATAACGCTTGTATTGTTTTCATCAGCAACGATAAATACAACGTCGCCCTTCTCTGCGCCTGCCTTTTCCACGATAGCCTGCATCTGCTCGTCCGTCATGAATTTAGAGAACGAAGACGCGATTCCGTCATCTGTCATTCTTATCCATGCAACGCCCTTTGCGCCTATGCCCTTAGCTGTTTCGATAAGCTTGTCTATAACTTTTCTCGAATACGTCTTTACGGCGTTCTTCGCAGTAATACCGCGTACAGAGCCGCCGTTTTCAACTGCATTTTTGAAAACGACAAATTCGCTGCCGGCAACGACGTCGGTAAGATCAAACAATTCCATTCCGAAGCGTGTATCGGGCTTATCCGAGCCGTAGCGCGACATAACCTCATTATATGTATATCTCGGGAACGGAGTGGGGATATCAATATCAAGCGATTTTTTGAACACATACTTGATAAAGCCCTCGCCAAGCTCGAGAATATCGTCCATATCAACGAAGGACATCTCGATATCTATCTGAGTAAACTCAGGCTGACGATCGGCGCGAAGGTCTTCGTCGCGGAAGCAGCGAGCGATCTGCATATACTTATCGAATCCTGCAACCATGCAGAGCTGCTTATAGATTTGAGGTGACTGCGGCAGCGCGTAAAAGCTGCCCTTATGTATACGCGAAGGAACGAGGAAATCTCTTGCGCCTTCGGGCGTAGATTTTATCAGCATCGGAGTTTCGATTTCGATAAAGCCTTTTTCATCAAAATAGTCGCGTGTTGCTTTAGCGATCTTGTGACGGAGAATAATATTGCTCTGAAGCTCCGGTCTTCTGAGATCGAGGTAGCGATATTTAAGACGCGTTGGTTCACCGGCAGTACATTTTCCCGAGATCTCAAACGGCGGAGTATCGCTTTCGCCAAGAATTCGAAGCTCTGTGACCTTAACTTCTACGTCGCCTGTTGCGATCTTATTTGATTTTGCGCTGCGTTCCGTTACTGTTCCGACAACGCCGAGAACGAATTCGCTGCGAACCTTTCTTGCTTTTTCAAAGATCTCTTTATCGGTCGTATCATCGAATGCAAGCTGCACAACGCCCGTTCTGTCGCGAAGGTCGATAAAAACGAGCTGACCGAGATCTCTCTGCTTAGCTGTCCAGCCGAAAAGCGTGACATTTTTACCAACATCGGAAATACGAAGCTCTCCGCAGTAGCAGCTGCGCTTCATACCTGTCATAAATTCTGCCATATATATTCCTCCAAGATTTTTTAAAATCGGCACCATCCCATTTTGCCTCTATAATAATATCATTTTCCCCTCCCACATGTCAAGCAATGTCATCAACTTCTTCCTCAGGCTGCTGAATAGTCATTTTTATGCAAATAGGCAAACTGAAAAAAAGCGCACCCAAACGGCGCGCTCGTAATAGCGATTTATTTTATAAATTAATAACTGTAGCTTATCCCCATTGTGAATAAATATCGAAAAGCTGTGAGCGTTCGTCCGAAAGCGAATCGCGGAATTCTATGAAAACGCTGAACAGATTGTTTGCGCCTGCGGCGATCTCTGTAACGTCAGCGCCCTCCGAAAGCATCATTCTCAGGTCCTCGACATGATTTTCTATCAGATCGAGAGTACGGAAATAGCCCTTGACCTCGGGAGAAAGGTCGTCACGCAGTTCAATGTGACGGGCAGTGCCGGAGTTAAGTAAATAGTAGTTATTGATAAGCACCTGTATTTTCATATCGCCGCCGTATTGAACCTTATCCACTGCGCATTCAAGCAATGTCGTTATATTTTCACTTGTAATAAATTTTCCGCATTCAAATAAGCCCTTTACCGTCTGATAGTCGTTGATGTTGATAAAATAGCTTATCATATCAACGGTATGTCTCCATATAAACATTGCTGCCTCATACTGTCTGCTTTGCAGAAAGACTGCGGCAACAATGCTGTATTTCACGGGCAGATACATATCTGCGTAATAGTTTGAAGTCTCTATCATTGTTTCTATTGCGGATAAAGTGACTTTTTCCCATGCCAATGGTGTACAGGTTATTTTATAATTCTTTATGCTGCGTGTATCCAGCACAGTACCGGGAGAATAGTACTTTGACTTTGCAATTTCAGCAAAGCTCTTGATATGAGTAGCTTCGTCCGCTTCATTTTCGCTGCCTATCGTAAGCTTTATTTTCATTCCGGCAAAAATGCCTCTTATCTTATGGCTGTCTTCCTGCAGGACAACTTCTTTCAGCTTGCAGTCTGCAAATGCGCCGCTGCCTATTTTTTTAACACTTTTGGGAATAATGATCTTTGTAAGCTTCTCGCAGCCTTTAAACGCATTTTCTCCGATTTCCTTAAGCCCTTCCGACAATTCAACCTCTTCAAGCTCCTCGCAGTTCCAGAATGCGCTGTCTCCGATCTTGACTATGTTTTTGGGCAGAGAGATGTATTTAAGTGAAGTGCAGCCGCAGAAAGTAAAATCGGCTATTTCCTTTACATCAGACGGAATGGTTATTCCTTCGAGTGATTTGCAGCCGAAAAACGAGTGAGTTTCTATTCTTTCCAGGTGCTGCGGAAGCTCAACTGTTTTAAGCGACGTGCAGTTGCAAAAAGAATATTCTCTGATTTCCGTCACGCCGACGGGAATGGAAATTCTTTTTAGTGACGGGCAATTTCTGAAAACTTCACTGCCTATTTTTTTTACTGCCCCCGGTATAGTTACCCTCTCAAGAGATGTACAGCCTTTAAACGCTTCGCTGCCTATATCTGTAACGGTTAAGGGAAGCATTACGCTTCTTATCCTTATGCGCATTGCAAATGCGCCTGCGTTTACCTTATTTACTTTGTCGGGTACAATTATATCCCGGCTCATAAAAATATTCCAGCGGAATTTTACGAGAGCGCCGTTTTTTATTTTAAATCCCATATTGTCACTTCCACATTAATAAAACTTTGAAGCAAACAACCCCCACGATCACTTATTATAACAAAAACATTTGCAAAATGCAATGCTTTTTAAATATTTAATAAAATATACAGAAAATAATTCTGATAATTTTGCATTATAACTATTTTCTTATAAAAGTAAAATGTTTTTTAGAAGTTAGTTCAATATGTTTTTATGAAAACAGCCTTTATTTTCGCAAATCAGCTTAGGCACCCAAGAGGGTGAAGGCATTTCAGGCTTTACTTGACCGTGCCGCAGACTGCCTATTAACTGCCTATTATATATACGCCCGGGCATATGGCTCTTTCCGAACATTATTTACGGCAGGATCAATACACAAATGATCCTGCCGTGTTGCCTTAATACTGTTCTTCGTCCTGCAGGGCGTCCATGCCCTCTTCTCCGGTACGAACCTTTACAACATTTTCAACGTCATAAACGAAGATCTTGCCGTCGCCCGTGTGACCGGTGTACATAACGCTTTTTGCCGTATCAATAACAGTTTTAACAGGGATCTTGCTTACAACGATCTCTACCTGAACCCTCGGGTGAAGCGTGATCTCCTGAACAGCACCTCTGTAATATTCCGGCTTGCCCTTCTGAACGCCGCAGCCAAGCACGTTTGTGACTGTCATACCGGTAATACCGATATTAAGCATAGCCTGCTTCAAAGTTTCAAAGCATTCCTGACGAACAAATATTTCGATTTTGGTAAGCTTTACGTCGGAAGCAACGGGAGCTTTATGAGTTTTAAGAACAACAGGAACAGCTTCGTCGATATCGACCTTAGTCTCGATGCCCTTATCTGCGTTAGTGCCGCCGCTAAGGAACGGCGCAGACATTGCTGCAAAGATCGGCTGGAAATCTGCATACGCGCTGACAAGTCCATGCTCGGGAAGGTCAAGTCCGCTTAATTCCTCTTCCTTGGTTACGCGAAGACCGATCGTCTTTTTGATAAGCAAAAATGTAATTGTGATCGTAACGCCGCCCCAAAGTACAACGGCAAGAATACCTAAGCACTGAATTCCTAGAAAATAACCTCTTGTCATGCTGTTCTCCGCAAGCCAATCATTGCTTGCAAATACGCCTGTAAGAACCGTTCCGAGAAGACCGTTGCAGAAATGTACGCCTACCGCACCGACCGGATCATCTACTTTAAGTACCTTATCTACAAATTCAATTCCGAAAACAACGGCGAACGCAGCAAAAAGTCCGATTATTGCCGCTGCCCACGGATTAACGCAGTCGCAGCCTGCCGTAATTGCAACAAGACCTGCAAGAGAGCCGTTCAAAGTCATTGAAACATCGGGCTTTTTGTAGCGGATCCATGTAATAAACATTGTTGCAAGGGTTGCAACGGCAGCCGCAAGGTTTGTGTTGAAGAATACTTTTGAAGCAAGCTCAGCGCCGCCGTTTGTCATTGAAACGGTTGAAGCACCGTTAAATCCGAACCAGCAGAACCAGAGAATAAATACACCGAGCGCGCCGAGAGGAATGTTATGACCGGGAATTGCCTTCGGCTTGCCGTTTTTGTCGTACTTGCCGATTCTCGCGCCGAGAATAGCCGCACCTATAAGCGCGCAGAGACCACCTAGCATATGTACTGCCGTTGAACCTGCGAAATCATGGAAGCCAAGCTGTGCAAGCCAGCCGCCGCCCCAGATCCAGTGTCCCGAAACGGGGTAGATGATAAGGCTGATAACTGCGGAGTAAATGCAGTAGGAAGAAAACTTTGTTCTTTCTGCCATAGCGCCCGAAACGATAGTCGCGCTCGTTGCACAGAACACCGTCTGGAAAATAAAGTATGCAAAAAAGCTTACGCCATCGGGTAAAATTGCTGTGTAATCGCCCTGCGTAAACAGATCAAGTCCTCCGAAGATCGCCGAGTGAGTTCCGAACATGATACCGAATCCAACGATCCAGTACAGCGGAGTTCCGATCGAAAAGTCCATCAGGTTTTTCATGATGATATTACCGCTGTTTTTTGAACGTGTAAATCCTGCTTCAACCGCTGCGAATCCTGCCTGCATAAAGAACACAAGCGCCGCACCGATAAGCGTCCACATGGTATTAACATCGGAGAATAATACCGTAACATTTGAGTCTGTCATAAATCCAACACTTCTTTTCTTAAAATTTTTTATATGTGAACACGCCGCGCGTGATTATTTTCTCCGATAAAAAAGGCTGACGGCAATGGCACATGGAAAACGCCTGCAAAACGGCATTTTCCGACAGCGCCATTGCCGTCTGAAAAATGAGTACAAGTTGTAATCTGGATATCAAAATAAAAATAAAAATAAAAAACGGCAACAACGCCAACACTAACAACAGTGGCGCCCTTGCCGTTTGCTATGGTTGTATTATACAACGGCGTCGTTTCTTTGTCAAGTGAATTTTCCGAAATTTGATCCCGTAAATTTCCGACCTATGCATTGCCTGATAATATAAAAATGAAACTGCCTGTAGCACTTGCCGACACACCGCCCACGCGGAAACTAATTATAGATCACAACAAATTCAGGCGGAACTGCCTCCGGGCGGCGGCCAAGCGGCCGCAGGCTGTTCCGCTGTAGGTTTTGACCGACGACACTTATTGCCGCGTCTGCCACTTTTGCAGTGCGTACATCCTTCGTGTATTGGACATGAAGAGTGTTAGTGTGAAATATTAGTGGGCAACCCAAAACGCGGCGGCCAACTGACCGTCACGGTAAAGCAAAATCGGAACTGCCTCCGGGCGCTTGCCCGGC
>CACYDO010000087.1 GCA_902773165.1 uncultured Ruminococcus sp.
AAATCGGAACTGCCTCCGGGCGCCTGCCCGGCGCTCGGATTGACAGATGAGGGAAATATATGTATAATATAATATGACAGAATATACTCAAATTCTTAAGGAGGGAAAGTTAATGATCAGATGCAGCAGATGCGGCACAGAGAATCCCGACGGAGCAACAAACTGCGCTTCCTGTGCGATGCTTCTTCGAGCTTCAAACCCGTTTGAGGGTAACGCCGCTTCACCGGGAAACAACAACGCATATACACACACCACCCCTGCCGGCGCACCACCGCCATTCGTAGGCGCTCAAGGCACTCCGCCGCCGATGAATTACGGAACTAATGCACACGCTGTAAATTACGGCGCCGCCGCGCAGCAAACCTACCAGAATCCTGCCGACGTTTACCACACAGCTTACGGCAGCGCTTCTCCGACTAACTTCAACAGCTGGAAGGATAATTCTCCTGTTACAGCAGGACAGTGGGTAGCGCTTTTCGCCATGAATTTTATCCCGGTTATAGGGAACCTCGTCTTTTTCATTATAATGATAATCTTTGCCGTGGGAGGAACTCAGAAAAAAGCGCTCGTCAATTTCGCAAGAGCTTTTTTTATTGTGTTCGTTGTCGTAATGATAATATCAATGATCAGCGGCGGTTCGAGTGAGGTTTCCGATATTCTTGACGAATACGCAAGGCTCTCGCCTATGCTGTTCGGTCTGTCTTAAGAGAGGAGGAAGCGTGTTATGATTATATGTAAAAAATGCAATACCCCGAATACAGAAGGCACTACCTTCTGTCAGAAATGCGGTGCGCTTCTTTCGGATTCCTTCCGCAAGGAACATTCCGTTTCACTGGGCAAGGAAGCTGCGCCCTCTCCGATAAGCTCTCAGGTCGAAATGAATCAGCCGCTGACTAACGCTCAGCCTGCTTCTCAGTATCAGCCGCAGCAGGCCGTTTCATCGTTCCAGGCAGCCCCTGCCGGTTCTCAATATCAGCAGCAGCAAAACAGCGCTCCACAAGGAAATGTTCCCTACGGCTCTGCTCAGAACACCGCTGCGCAAGGGAATGTTCCCTACGGCTCTGCTCAGAACACCGCTGCGCAAGGAAATGTCCCTTACGGCTCTGCTCAAAACACCGCTGCGCAGGGAAATGTCCCCTACGGCTCTGCTCAGAACGCTGCCGGCTACGCAGCAGGCGCAGGATTTGCCGCAAATACAAACGCATACGGTGCTCCCCCTGTTATGAACGGCTATAACCCGGCTGCCGACCCCGATTATGTAAGTCTCGGGCAGTGGGTACTGTTCCTGTTTGCTTCGTACTTCCCTATTATCAGAGTGATTCTTTACATTTATCTGATGAATACATCTCCGCAGCCTACTTTGCGCGGATTCGGCAAGGCTATGCTGATACTTCTAGGTATCGTGTGGGCTTTAGTTATACTCTTAATTTTGTTTGTCGCTGTTATCTTCAGCGACTGATAATTTAAACCACAAAATCTTACATAAAAATTCAGCGATCACGGACTTTTTCGTGATCGCTTTTTTCTAAGGGCAACACCGCACAAAGACCGCCTGACGGCTTTGCAACAAATCTGCTTGATCTTTTTTCGTCAGCTTCGTTATACTACGCTTCTTCGGCACAGTCTCTGTGCGGTATTGCCCTAACAGTATCTATGAATCATGATGATGTGAACTTTCAGTAATATCCTCATTTTGACCGATTGCCTTTTGTATTTTACTGATACAGGATAAAATGACAGACTGCTAATCCTTAATAACCCCTTTTGTCACAGAGTACACTCTGAAAAAATGACACCAGTCATCTGTTTGTACGACCACATAGCTGTTATCATCACTATCCTTGTAAACGAAAGCGTTACCCATTCGGTCAACTTTTTTGTATCTGCTCATGAGCGTAATACCAAAAAACCAATAGCTTCTAGACAAAACCAGATCGGAATTTTCAGTTTCACCGATTTTAACATAATCCTTAAAATGAAGATTAACTGCTCTCACATCTTCATATGTTGCTGAACCGGTATTATATTCTTCAAGATATTTATTTATCGTATCTTCATTACGCGTTATCCAGACAAATATTCCGATTTCGCCGATACAAGCCGTGATTAAAAGAACGGATACTACAACAACGACCCTTTTTATTATTTCCTTTTTCATTGGGTCTTCTCCTTACTCATGAGAAATACGGCTGTCCACCGCTGCTTTTAGTCGTTTCAAACCGTCCTCTACCATAGATTTTCTGCACGCTATGTTCATTCGCATAAACAGCTTTCCTACTTTTCCGTAATGTGAGCCTGCCGTGAGGTAAAGCCCTGTTTCTCTGCGTATCTCATCGGCAAGAGAAGGTGAAGCCCCGGGCAGTTCTGTGCAGTCGAGCCATAGCAGATACGTTGCCTGAGAAGGAATCACCTTTATTCCCGGGATATTATCGCGGATATACTCACGCACAAGCTTCTTGTTGGCGTACAGGTAAACTCTTAGCTCATCAAGCCACTGTTCGCCTTCGTTAAACGCCGCTATCGCTGCCGTCACGGCAAATGAATTCGGCTCTGCCACCTCGTCGGTATTTATACCGCGCCACACCTTATGACGCAGATGTTTATCGGGAACAAATATCGCCGCAGTTTGCAGCCCGGCAATGTTAAACGTCTTTGTCGGCGCTACACACGTTATGCTGATGTCGCGGCACGTTTCGGAAACAGACGCAAACGGCACGTACTCGTACCCCGGGTCTGTAAGATCGCAGTGAATTTCGTCCGAGATCACCGTTACTCCGTGTTTTTTGCAAAGCTCGCCGATCTGAGAGAGCGTTTCTCTGCTCCAGATATTCCCTGTTGGATTATGAGGGTTGCAGAGTATCATCAGAGACGTCTGCGGATAGGAAAGACTGCGCTCCAGCTCGTCAAGATCCACGGAATATTCTCCGTTTTCATAGCGCAGCGGCGTTTCCAGCGCACGGCAGCCGTTATTGACGATAGAATTAAAAAATGTATTGTACACCGGGGTCATTACAACGACATTTTCATTCGGCGTGGTCAGCTTGCGGACGATACTTGATATTGCCGGGATAACGCCCGTGCAGAACATCAGCCAATCCTTTTCTATAACAAAATTATGCCGTCTTTTCCACCACGAAATATACGCGTCGTACCACTCGTCGGGAATAATTGTATACCCGAAAATACCATGCTTCGCGCGTTTTTCGAGCGCGGCAGTCACAGCAGGCGCTGTTTCGATATCCATATCCGCAACCCACATAGGAAGCTCGTTTTCGGATATATCCCATTTTAAAGAGTATGTACCGCGTCTGTCTGTTATTTTATCAAAATCGTACATTTTTCATTGCTCCTTTTCGAATACGCTTTATGGATTGAATTTATCCGAGGTCTTTTTGATGTCATCACATATGATAACGGCTGTTCCGTTTGTTCTGTCCTTTTCTATAATAAGCTCGCCTATGGACTGCGCTCTGATCGTGCCGCCCGAGGGATTCAGCACGCTCGTTATCTGCGAAGATATCTCCGCGTTTACTGTAGAATATTCAAACGCTAACGTGGTATTTATAAGCTTGCAGTTTTTCATTACAAGATCGTCTATGTAGCACAATCCCTGCAAGCTTTCTATAGTGCAGTTTATCAGCGTCAGCGATTTTGAATTCCAGCCAAGATATTCTCCCGAAATAAACGAATCGTAAACCGTTACATTTTCGGAATTCCAGAACGCGTCCTTAGAGAGAAGTCTGCTGTTATGTATCTCGATATTTTTGCAGCCGTCAAAGGAGTAATTACCGAACAAATTAAGCCCTGTAACGTTCATATTATTTGAATTCATTGCAAAGTAATCGCCTGTCGCCGTGACGTTATCGAGATACACGCCATCGCAGTGCCACAGCGTTTCGGCTGCATTTCTGAACGATACGTTTTTCAAAGACAGATCCCGGCAGCGGCGAAAATTCTTAGGCGCTTCTATCATGCAGTCCTCGGCATTGATACTGTCAGAGTACCACACGCCTGCCCTTGCCATTTCAAACCATGTGCTTTTTTTACTGAAATATTTCTGCAATACCACAAAGGATATTTCCATTTGAACATGGAGCCATCAATCATGATGTCTTTGCATTCCTTAAGCGGCGATTCACCGTTTTCGAAGATACAGTCGGTTATTTTAAGGCTTTCGCTGCCGTAAAGCGCACGTTCGCCTGTAAGGATTTCATTTTTGATCTCCGTCATTATTAATATAGCCCTTTCTGTTGTTTTTATCATTATAGCATATCAAAAGCAGATATTTCAACCTCGCCGGGCGGGCGGCGTGTCGCCGCTGACAGTTCCGGCGGCGTGTCGCCGCTGACGGTTCCGGCGGCGTGTCGCCGCTGACGGTTCCGCCGAACTTTGTTGTGATAATTAGCTGGTCTACGCGCCATCGGTTGGTTGCCCACTATTATTTTACACTTACTCGCATATCATCTGAACCTATAGATATAGCTACGGCACAAAATAACGCAAGCAGTTCCGGATTTTGTTATTTGCAATTAATCTGCGATAATAAAATTACACGCAAGTTTCAAAACGCGGTGACCACTTTCCCGTCACTTTAAACTAAAACCGGAACTGCCGCCGGGCGCTTGCCCGGTTTTTGAAAAAAGCTTGGCAAAAACTTCAGCTGTGTTTACCGGCGCATTTGTTGCAGCCATCACAGCCGCACCCACACCCCGTTCCGCGGCGTTTCCTCACTATTATATTTCTCAGTGCCAGAGCAACTATTATTACAATAACAATAATTAACACAATATCTATCGGTTTCATAGCAACCTTCCTTAATTAAACCAATCCTATCAATAAACCTGCCAAATGAACAAGCAGCGCAGCGAACCACGCTACAACGCACTGCCATACAACGATACCAACTGCCCATTTCTTCCCCATTTCGCGCTTGATCGAAGCAACCGCAGCCACACACGGCGTATAAAGCAGAGAGAATATCAGCAGACAGCTTGCAGAAAGCGTTGACAATGCCGCGCCTACACCGCCGTCTGTGCTGAAAAGAACCTCGAGAACAGAGACTACGCTTTCCTTCGCCATAAATCCGCATATAAGCGATGTGCAGATACGCCAGTCTCCCAATCCTATCGGCTCGAATACAGGAACAAGTATACC
>CACYDO010000088.1 GCA_902773165.1 uncultured Ruminococcus sp.
CTCGTAATTAACGAGAGGAAGGAAACAATTCAGCCTGCTATGCAGGCATTTTTCTTTTCTATATTTCTTACAAAATATTTGAAGGAAGGTATATTAATTATTCAAAATCTTTAGTATATACATACAGGGATAGGTTAGAGATAAGTGTATAATTATTCCGGCGGAACTGCCTTCGCGCGCTTACCCGGTTGAAAAAAGATTAGAGTTTATTACTCTAAAGAATTATAATATTTACGCGGCCAATACAAGCCGCGAAAATAGACCGGAGCTATTCCGGATCAATATTCACAAGACCGCTGCGATCATTTTTCTGTTGAGAGTGAGTAGCAAGATACAGATCAAGATCGCTTACGCATTGATGCTGTTTTGTGCTTAGTGAACTGAGACTCTCTGCAGCCACATCAAGCAAAGACAGAGGAAGATCAGGTGAAATTTCCTCCGCAGAGTGATTCTCAACGATCTCCAGAAGCTTATTGAGGCTGTTAAGCTTTGTGTCTACAAGTATCATCTGTTCCAATATCGTGTATAGTTCGTCCATTCGTCTCACCTGCTTATGTATGTGTGTTTAATCCTGCTGAAGCTCGGGCAAGCAGCGCTTGCAGGGCTGATAAGCGCCGCTGTCATATTCCTCCTGTGTCAACCTGTGCAGATCAGTTTTTCCGGCTATATACGAGCAATCATTTGTATAAAACTTCGAGCCGTCATTGGAAACAAAATATTCTCCGAATACTTACTGCTGTTGACTGCCAGTAACACACCAACGGTAACCACAGCAACGACTGCCGCTGCTGCCACCGAAAGCACAAGCCCTTTTTGTCGGCGAAAAAATTCAAAACCGGGTTCTCACCAAGAAGATACTGAGCAAACTTATTCGCCTCAAATTCTTCTTTGACATCGCGCCCGATAACGCTTGCCGACTTCAGGTGATCCAAATAAATATGACCAAGCTCGTGTGAAAGTACAATAAGCTTTTCCTGTTAAGAAAGCTTTCAGTGAACAAAAACTAAGCGATAGCTTTTATCCGCATATGTAAAGTCCCTGGTGTTAGCTGCATTTTCCTCCAGAGAAAGTGCATTTAAAAGTACACTCACCGGTTTGTCATTAGCAACATTACTAAATTCGACCCGGTGTACCCAAGTTTTTCCAAAGCGTCTCAAAGCTTTTCACACGTTACGCTGCCGTCCAGATAATCCTTCCGGAAGCGCTTGATGCACCGCCTGATCTGATATTTATTCATTATTTCTTCTGCTTCCTTATAGTTTCAAGCGCCTCTGCTGCTTTTACATCATTATCGCTTACAGATCCGTTGCGAAAGGTTATTCCGTCAAAGGATCTGAGAACAGCGTCACCCGGCGTTTTTGTACATCTTGCATATTCTATCATCACAACTGTACGAATGGCATGCATTGCCTGTTCATCAAGCTGAGATAAAATATTATCTGTATTATCGCCGAACAGCTTTCCCATATCTACTGTCGAAATATCCTCATTTTCATTAAAGCGTTTGATGATATCAAGCGGATACGCCCCGACTACTCTCAAAAGCTGGTGCGTTTTATGATTATTATCAAAAAACATTACTAGAGATAAATATGTATTCCACGACATTTTACGAATCCTGCGTTCTATTGCACCGTAGGTCTGCCGTGTAACACCGAGAACATTGGCAAGCTCTTCCTGGGAGATACTTGTTTTTGTTCTTAAAGTAACAAGTTCGTTTGTGAGAATGGTTATGTACTTATCTTTTTCTTCTTCCGAGATATTCCATTTCTCTGTGATACCCATTGTTGTCCTCCCTATTCCTTACCCATATACAATTATACAATCACATGAAATAATTGTCAACAAGTAAAAGAAGTTTCCAGATGAAAATATACTAAAAAATTTAGATATATTGAACAAAACAGAATATTTATCTCGTTTTTACTTCCCAGCGAGATAAATTCTGATATGTGCAGTTTAACTTTCAACTGCGCGCTGTCAAAAATATCATTTTCAAATTCGTTTTAAACAATCACTCCTTTCACAGACCCTGCGAAATGATCTGAAACAGCGCCGTCATTATATGCCCTAGCCCTGCGTAAATCAAAAAAACAGACAACAAACAACAGCCTATATATCAAAGCACTCCGAGCGGCACAAATCAGGTAATGAATGAATATCATTGTTCCCTTACCATGTGCCGATACGGATCACTAAAAAATCCCACAAAAATCTTAATTCTTTTACGATAATTATATCACATATCACGCCCAATGTCAACCGACCATCCGGGCCCCGGGCAGGCGCCCGGAGGCAGTTCCGGTTTTGTTTTGTCGTGACGGTCAATTGATCTCCGCGTTTTGGGCTGCCCACTAAAATTATA
>CACYDO010000089.1 GCA_902773165.1 uncultured Ruminococcus sp.
AGGAGATTTTGGCGAAAATGACGGAAAATTTGCCGAAAGATGGCGTGCAAAGCCGTCAGGCGGTCGCCCAGCGGTGTTGCCTTAAAGAAATGGTATTATCCAATAAGCGTGAATTTATGAAAAATGAAGTACTTGACCAGATCGGACAGAATACCTTTGAGATTAGTTACACAGGACGTGTTCCGTGGTGCGGTCTGGATAAATACATTGTAAGCGTTTCTCCTTATCTTGATATGACACTCAGCGGAGGTATTTCAATTGAGATCTTTTCGACCGGAGATTGCTTTACTGTAAACTATATGCAGCGCAGCGCTGATATGAAATATCTGGATCGTGTAGGCGATCTGCTCAAGGGAAATCAGATCCCTCATATTATGGGCAGTCCCGTTCATTTCGGGATCAGTTCTGTCAGTATGCCCTGAAACGGGTAAATACATTTTTTATATGTATTTTTTTGATTAAATATTGATTTAAATTTACACAGTTACCTTGCTCCTGCCGGAGCTGAAATAAAAAAATCAGATTTTTTAAGGAGACGATAAATATGACTATCAAAAGTAAAAAAGATGCAGGCAAGCTCACACTCACTGTCACAGGCAGACTTGACACCTCAACAGCACCGGAGCTTGAAGAAACTCTGAAGGAATCATACGGCGGCGTTACTGAGCTTGTTTTTGATTTTGAAAAACTGGAGTACATTTCCTCAGCCGGGTTTCGTCTGCTTCTGTCCGCACAGAAAACGATGAACAAGCAGGGTTCTATGAAAGTGATAAATGTCGGCGAAGAAATAATGGAAATTTTCGAGATCACAGGTTTTTCCGATATACTTACTATTGAATAAAACATTGCATACGGAGGGTGATCCTGTGGAAGAAAAAAAGAATATCGCCGAAAGAAAAAAGAATAAGCCGAAAGTAAGTATTATTTTCAAAAGCATATTAGGTATAGTAACACTTTTTATCGTTTTTTCTGTGATCGTCAGTATAATGGGCTTTCGGAATTTTACTGATGCCCTTCTTGAACAGTATTCCGAAGGTGCCTTCCGTACTGCGAATACTGCTGTTATGGAATTTGATGTCAGCAAAATCGAGGATTATGCCGCAAGCGGCGGAACTACAAAAGAGTATCTTGAAGCTCTTGAATCAATGGAACAGCTGTGCAATTCGTCAGGCTCAACATTCATATATGTTATCCGTCCTGAGCTGAGCGATTATAAGCACATAACCTTCCTTTTTTCTACAATAAACGCTGACAGCGATTACACCCGATATGAATTTGGTTTTGTCCGTAATACGACAAACGAGGAATACATGGCTAAATACCGCAGGCTGTATGAAGGTGAATCCGATCAGGAGCTTGTAATAAGAGATAAAGGATATATCGAGACAGATCCCCATATTACGGCAATGGTTCCGATAAAGGATGCCGGCGGCAAAACAACTGCTATCCTCTGCGTTCAGCGCCAGATGGATAATCTTGTCCATGTCAGAAACAGATATATCGTCAGGACACTCGTTGTAATGATTTCACTGATGATACTCGTTATCATAGGTCAGAGCATATATCTACATCGTGTTTTTCTGTGCCCCGTTACGAAGATAACCGAGGAAGCAAGCCGCTTTTCACACGAAAATGATCTGCCTGAGAAAAAGCTGTCGGATGCAGTCAGAAACAATGATGAGATCGGAGTTCTTGCATCCTCAATAGATCATATGGAAAAGCGTATCGTAAAATATGTGGATGATCTGACGAAGGTTACGGCTGAGAAGGAGCGTATCTCTACGGAGCTTAACCTTGCTACAAAGATTCAGGCAAGTATGATGCCGAGTATTTTTCCTCCCTTCCCGGAAAGAACGGAATTTGACATTTACGCTTCTATGGATCCTGCGAAAGAGGTCGGCGGTGATTTTTACGACTTTTTCCTTGTGGACGATGATCGTCTCTGCATTGTGATGGCTGATGTCTCGGGCAAGGGTGTTCCTGCCGCATTGTTTATGATGGCATCAAAGATCATACTCTCAAAT
>CACYDO010000090.1 GCA_902773165.1 uncultured Ruminococcus sp.
GGAGATCCGCACCCTGCGGGCTCTTCCTTGCCTTGCAAAAATTATCCTCGAAAATCTTTTAAAGGTTTTAATTGAATATTAGTATAAAAAACAAAGAGCAGACACAAAGCCTGCTCTTCTGAATATCGCAGCGATAAGACCATTAGTTAGAAGGGTGTCCAACTGCGATATTTGTATTATAACATACTTTTCCATCAGCTGCAACCAATAATATTTCCGTGAAGAATTATTAAGATAATTTACAATCTATTCACATATATTATAAAATGAATATAGTGATATCATGTCATATAATTATACACAAATTAAAATACAGCAAAAGCCTCCTCACTACCGAGAAGGCTTTTTGGTTGACAGTAATTTCTTATTAATGCGAATGCAGCAATTAAATAAATCCAATTTAACGATTATTTAAATAGTCTCTTATGCTTTTGTAAGCTTTGCGAACTTTGCCATAAGCTTTTTAGTTCCGACGGTATCAAAAGCGATTTCCAGCAGCACATCGTTTCCGACGGGCTTAGAGGATATAACAAGACCTTTACCAAAGGTTTTATGCATAACGCTGTCACCGGTTTTAAAGTCGATATTGCCCGACATACCGGCAGAACCTGCGGAAGAAAACGCCTTAGCGCTTGTCATCAGGCGTGGCTTGGGCTTAACGCTTTCGACCATCTCTGCACTGCGCACAGGCGGCTTAGCCTCGGTCATGTTGAGGTACTCCAGAGGTATCTCGTTTAAGAATGTAGAGGGGCGGTTATATTTTGTAGAACCGTAGAGCAAGCGCTGCTTAGACTTCACCATATAAAGCTCCTGCTTTGCTCTTGTAATTGCAACATAAGCAAGGCGGCGCTCCTCCTCCATTTCGCTTTCATCATAAAGAGCCTGCACGCCGGGGAAAATTCCGTCCTCCATACCGGGGATAAATACAACGGGGAATTCCAGTCCCTTAGCGCTGTGCATAGTCATGAGAACAACGCTGTCAGCGTCTTCGTCGTAGTTATCAATATCGGTAAGAAGAGAAATTTCCTCTAAGAAGCCGTAAAGACCTGTTCCGTCGGGATTCTCCTCCTCATATTTAACGAGGTTGGATTTCAGCTCTTCGATATCCTCAAGGCGCTGCTCGTAATCGTCCTTTTCTCTTTTCAGATAAGGAACGTAACCGATATCGTTGACAATCTTTTCGTAAAGCTCGGCAAGCTTCATAGAACCGCTTTCGGCAATTTCCGCAAATCCGTTTATCATATCGGTAAAAGCGTGGAGCTTTGCAGAAGCCTTCATCAGCGCGTCGTACTCCTCGGCATGACTGATGACCTCAAAAATACTGATACCCTCAGCTGCGGCGATGTCCATAGCCTTATTCACGGTAGAATCGCCGATAGAGCGCTTAGGCTTGTTGATGATTCTTCTGAGTCTGATATTATCATCGGGATTATTAATCACCTGCAAATAAGCGATCATATCGCGGATATGCTCTCTGTCATAGAAGCGGTGACCGCCTATGATCCTGTGCGGAATACCGCTGCGTACAAACATCTGCTCGATACCGTTACTTTGTGCGTTAACGCGGTACAGCACGGCGAAATCGCTGTATTTTCTGCCCTTTGCGGCACCCTCCAGAATAGTATCGGCAATAAACTGTGATTCCTCGCGCTCGTTTTTCACGGTACGCAGATTGATTTTAGCGCCCTCGTCGTTTTCAGTCCAGAGAGTTTTGCCTTTTCTTGTGCGGTTGCAGCTGATAACGGCGTTTGCCGCATTGAGAATAGTCTTGGTACTGCGGTAATTCTGTTCAAGTCTGATAACCTTCGCGTTGCGAAAAGTCTGCTCAAAGGACAGGATATTTTCGATCGTAGCGCCGCGGAATTTATAAATACTCTGATCGTCGTCGCCTACAACGCAGAGATTATTATACTTCTGTGCAAGCATGCTTACAAAACGGTACTGCACTCTGTTTGTATCCTGGTACTCGTCAACCATTATGTAACGGAATTTATTCTGATAATACTCAAGAACATCGGGATTAGTTTCAAAAAGCTCCACAGTTTTGCTGAGAAGATCGTCAAAATCCATTGCGTCCGATTCTTTAAGACGTTTCTGATAAAGAGAATACGCTTTGCCGATAGAAATTTTTCTGTGATCGTCGCCTGCCTCTTTGAGAAATCTTTCAGGTGAGATCATAGAATCCTTGCAGGCAGAGATCGCACCGATGATCGACTTATGAGAAAGGATCTTATCGTCGATATTGAGTGTCTTCTGACAGTCCTTGACAAGCCGTTTCTGATCGTCTGTATCATAGATCGCGAATCGGTCTGTATATCCGAGTCGTTCGCCGAAACGGCGAAGGATGCGCGCACATGTAGAGTGGAATGTTGCAGCCCATATACTGCTTGACTGTTCACCAACTCTTGCAGCGATCCTGTCCTTCAATTCTCCTGCGGCTTTATTGGTAAAAGTGATCGCGAGGATATTCCACGGTCTTACGGGATCAACGGAAAGACGAAATTTAAGGCTGTCGTCAAGCTCGCCGCTGCCGGAAACATACGCTTCGAGCTGAGCGATCTCGTTCTCGCTGAGTTCGCCGAAAAATTCATCGGAATTGTAAGCGTTGCCGTACTCGATCAGGTTAGCTATTCTGTTTACCAAAACAGTTGTTTTTCCAGAACCTGCGCCTGCTAAGATAAGCAGAGGGCCGTTAACGTGAAAAACAGCCTTTTTCTGCATGGAGTTCATTCTTGAAAATTCCTTTTCAAGCACTTTCTTTCTGAGATCAATACATTTTTGTCTGTCTGACATCTGAATTTATGTTCCTTTCAATGAGAGTTACTCAGAACGCGCCGCGATCAGCGGTTATTCTTTTTTTTCTTCTTTTTTGCCTGTTTTATTGCCTGTTGTTTTACCGCAGTTCCCTCAGAATGCAGCTTATCTATCTCGATATCCTGAGATGTTTTCAAAGTAGGCATAAGCTTTTCGGCAAATTTGCTTCTGCCCTTGATATAAAACACACCGAGAATGGAGAATACTATCGCGCCCAGGCAATTTACCATAAGGTCTTTCATAGTATCCTTGATTCCGATATCGAGGTAGCCGTCGTACTGAAAGGTTTGCGCCGCTCCGCCGACAGTACCGCTTATTGTAGATTTAACGTTTTCTACCACCACAGCGGTATTTTCGCCGGAAGGGTTAATGACGGTATGTGTGGTTGCTATTGTATTGTAGATGAAATCGCGCTGCATATCAATGTGGAATAATGTTTCCATGCCGAATTCAAAGAATTCCCAAAGGACACCCACGGTCATCGAGAAGCAAAACGCGACGAACGCAACGAATGCAGGTGAAGCGGTAAAGTGAAATTTGGGGTTATTATTCAGAACGTCGATCATCGCAAATCCGATCGCCGCCATCATAAAGCCATTCATTGTATGGAGCATAGTATCCCATGAGTGGAAAACGCCGTAGAAATTTTGTATCTCCCCGAGTATCTCCGCAGAAAATGCGAAGAGCAGGATAATTATCTCCAAAAGCGACGGCAGCTTTACTTTTAGTTTTCTGTCGGCAAACGCTGGTATCATAAACAATATCAGCGTAAGCACGCACAGCATAGCATTATAATAATTTCCTTTAAGCATTTGCAGAACAAGCGTTGCAATAACGAGAATTCTGAGCACAAAATAAGCTGCAACTACTCTTTTCGGTCTGCCGTCAACGTAGATATGAAACTCGTCCAGCATACGTCTTATAAACGTTTTTTTCCTCCCCATATCACTCATCTTCACATCTTTCCCCCTTGCTCTCTGCATATTCTATTTTACCAAAATTCTCCCCACAAGTCAACCGGGCGTCGGCAAGCGCCGACAGGCAGTTCCGATTTTACTTTGCTGTGGCGGTCGGTTAGTCTCCGCGTATTGGGCTGCCTACTAAAATTATATACTTACCCGGCAAGCGCCGGGCCACCGCACGAATAACCTACGCACTAATATAAGTTGCATGCGCGGCAATAAGTCGTTGTCTACCATAAACTTCAGCGGAACTGCCCGTGGCCGCTTGGCCACCGCCCGGAGAACATACGCACTGCAAAAGCAGCAGACGCGGCAATAAGTCGTTGTCTACCATAAACTTCAGCGGAACTGCCCGTGGCCGCTTGGCCACCGTCGGTAATGAACAAGGTATTGAATACGAAAAAATCTATGGTATAATTTATTGTGTAATAAATTTTTATCAAAAAGGAGAACACGACAATGGACGAACGGTTGAAAAAGCAAATGGAATTTGCGCTTGAGATAGACAAGGAAAAAAATATTTTCCGCCAGACTCATCTTTCAAATCACGGCAGGAATGAAAATGACGCAGAACACGCATGGCATATGGCTGTAATGGCGTATCTTCTGCGCGAATATTCAAACGAAAAGATCGACATAGCAAGAGTAATGATAATGTGTCTTATTCACGACTTAGTCGAGATAGACGCAGGCGATACTTACGCATACGACGAGTCCGCAAAGGAAACTCAGAAAGCGCGCGAGGAAGCTGCAAAAAACAGGATATTCTCGCTTTTGCCGGAAGATCAGGCAAGTGAGATGAAAGCTATCTTTGAAGAATTTGAGGAATTCCAAACGCCTGAGTCAAAATTCGCACACGCTATGGACAATCTTCAGCCGCTTATGCTGAACAACAGCAACGGCGGCAGCGACTGGAAAGGACACAATGTCAGCGTAAAGCAGGTATACGCACGTCAGCGGCAAACACAAAAAGGTTCGGAAATACTTTTCGAGCTGACCGATCGTTTAATAAAGGAAAACATTGCCAAAGGCAGTCTGACAGAATAACGCAGATATGTTCAGCCAAACGTCACATGCGCATACTGTATTCAGCTGTTTTCGCGGTATGCGCGGTTTATATTTACACACACTAACGGCGCAGCCTGCATTTGTAGTATTTCCTACAACAATCGGAATACACTATAAATCGGCTGCACCGGGAATTAATGTCGTATATCAAAAATTATACAAAAAGGCTGCGCGTTTATGTTAACTTAATAAACGAAAACGGGCATACCGGGGTAAACGAGATCGTAAAGGCTTTCAGCTACATCAATAGGCAGATTAACGCAGCCGTGAGAGCCGTTTTCCATATACATATCATCTCCGAAAGCCCACTGCCATTCTGCGTCGTGAAAGCCGATATCGTCGGTGAAAACCATCCAATAGGCAACCTCTGTTTCGTAGTCCTCGCCCCTGAGAGTTGCGTTAGTTTCTTTATAAAGAATACTGTATATTCCTACGGGAGTATCGTGCTCCTGATCGGGTCTTCCTGTTACAACGTCGGATTCAAGAGCGACCTTTCCTCCGGTGTACATCCACATATACTGTCCGTTTATGCTGACCTCTGCGTATGTATCACCGTAATAATGTTCGGGATCATATGAAGCGGCTGTCTTGCTCCACCACCTGTTGCTCGCTTCACTGCCATCGGTAAGATCAAGCGATACAGGCTGCTTTGCAAGAATTATTCTTTCAAGCTGTTCTGCGGCATACTGTTCGTCAAGCTTCCAGCCGTAATAGCTGTTTGCAAGCTCTACCGTTTCTCCGCTGTGAGTAACAAATTTTTTCGGTGAATTGAAGGTATTATAAATTTCACCAAGGCTGCTTACGTAGTTTTTTACAGCATCGCTGCTGACCTTTATCTGATATTCTCCGGTAGTAAGCTTTTCTGTTTCCAGCCATTCCGAAATTGTCTGCGGATCAAGCTTTTCTTCCTTGTCTCCGAATTTCAGCGTAACTGTCAAGTTTGCTATATTGTCATACGCACCTTTCTTTGCGGTAAGCTCCGGATCGCTTGAAGTAACCTCCGGCATTATGTAAAGCTTTTCAGATTCAAGGTCAAGCGATTTTTCCTGATTAGTTATAGCCTGCTCGATCCTTTCCGTAAGGCGCGGAATATCTGCGTTGCCGCCCGAAATTTCGGGTCTTATTTTAAATTCACCGTTATGATAATAGATCTCAGCGTTAACCGGTTTTGACGCATTTTCGGCTTTTGAACATTCAAGATCTGAGATAGCCTGTTGTAGCAGAGCCTTATCATAGGAATACTCCAGTGCGTCGTCAACATTAAAGGTGTGTTTTCCTGCAAGCGCGCCTATCCACGACAGACCCGATCGCAAGCGCAGTACATGTTCAAAGTTATCTGCCGTTTGTACTTTAAGGTTGATATCCTTTGCAGATATCTCTTCTGTAACGGCATTTTTCTCGATCAGCGTAAGAACGTAGCTGCTGCATGCGTCACTGATTGTCTGCTTTGCCTTTTTAGCCGACATACCGGAAACGTCAACGCCGTTAATAGTTGTTCCCGCCATAAAATGAGTAGAAAAATATATGCTGACAACTAAAAAGCATACGAGAAGTGCAGCCACGGCGCCCAGCGCAATTTTCACGCCCTTTGGAACGGAGAGGAGCTTTTTGCCCACTTTGCCAATGCTCTCTTTAGCGTTAAAGCGACCTGTACTTTTTTGTTCACTTTCAGCGGAAGAAATATTATTCTCCTTGACATCTGCCGGGCTTGTCTGTACGCTGCTTTGATATATTTCTTTTTGAGCACTGTCATCTGAGCTGTTTGTCTGCTCACTTGTTAAAGACTTATCCTTTTCAGCTTTAGCAGAATCCCTCTGCGCGCGCTTTTTTGCTATTATGTTTGTGATCCATTCCTTCAAGCTTCTGAAAACGCCCTTGAACGCCCTCACTGTTAACTCTCCCAAAAGCTTAAAGGTCATTCCAAGCTTTCTGAGAAAAACCAATACTGCTTTTTTCTTATCCATGATACAGTTAGTTCACCTTTCCAAAAAAACATTTTGCGATCTCATTTCATTTTAACACAATAAGCCGTGGAAAGATACCCAAAATACCAAATTATTACCTATATTAACAAAACTGTAAATTTTAAAGATAATACGATTTCATCACCCGGAGCCGGCAAAGAGAATGATAAAGATCATTAAAGGATCGCCATAGCGTCACCGAACGAGAAGAATCTGTATTTTTCTTTTACAGCTTCCTTGTATGCATTCATAACGTTGTCATAGCCTGCAAATGCCGAAACAAGCATTATCAGCGTGCTTTCAGGCAGATGAAAATTCGTGATAAGACCGTCTATCGCCTTAAATTCATAAGGCGGATAAATAAAAATATCAGTCCAGCCGTCGCAGGCTACAGGCTCGCCGTACTCCTTTGCAGCGGCTTCAAGAGTACGGCACGACGTTGTGCCAACGGAAATGACCCTGCCGCCGTTTGCTTTCGTCTGCTTTATAAGCTTTGCGGTTTTTTCGGGAATTTCGTAATGCTCGCTGTGCATTTTATGCTTAGTAACGTCGTCCACCTTTACGGGGCGGAAAGTTCCCAATCCGACATGAAGCGTAACATAACCGATATTGACGCCCTTTTGCTTAATTTTCTCCAGAAGCTCAGGCGTGAAGTGAAGTCCTGCTGTCGGTGCTGCGGCAGAACCGAGTTCTCTGCTGTATACAGTCTGATAACGCTCTTTATCTTCAAGCTTCTCTGTAATATACGGCGGCAAGGGCATTTCACCAAGGCGATCAAGCGCCGCAAAGAAATTTTCATCACACTCAAACTCGACTACTCTGTTGCCGTTTTCCAGGACCTGCAAAACGCGCCCTGTCATAACTCCGCTGCCGAAATCGAACACGGTATTTTCACGTGCCTTTTTTCCGGGACCTGCAAGGCACTCCCAAACGTTCTGGCTGCGCTGAGTGAGGAGCAGAAATTCCACTCTTGCACCGGTATCCTTCTTTACGCCGTAAATTCTTGCAGGAAGTACGCGCGAATCGTTCAGAATAAGGCAGTCGCCCTCATTGAGATAATCAACAATATCATAAAAATGCTTATGCTCGATCGTTCCGGTATTTCGTCCGAGAACAAACAGCCGCGAGGAATCACGCTTTTGAAGCGGCGTCTGCGCGATCAACTCCTTTGGCAGATCGTAATAATAGTCGCTTGTTTTCATAAAACAATCAGATCCTTTCTTAATTAAAAGCGGCTGTTACAGGATTTTTTTCACACTGTACCGTTGACATCTTCCCTTTCTGATGGTATATTATTAAAGTGGGAGTATATTTTCGGACTTTTTATCCGTATATTCCCGAACAGAATAATATTTTATGTACTCCGGGATATCAGCGGTAACTCAATCTATTTTACACGCTTTGTCAAAGATTGTCAATATACGCCGCCCGGAAACAGGGAAATCAGTTTTACTTTAATTATAACTGAAGCTCTGTACGTCTTCGAAGTAAAATTGATTAATACCCGGAAAGAACAGAAAGGATTGACAAACATGAAGCAGTACAACGTAGGAATCATCGGAGCTACCGGCATGGTCGGCCAGCGCTTTGCAACTCTGCTTGCAGATCACCCGTGGTTCAATGTGACCGCTCTGGCAGCAAGCGCAAGAAGCGCAGGCAAAACATACGAAGAAGCTGCCGGAAACAGATGGGCGCTTGCTATTCCCATGCCCGAAAAGCTTAAAGACATGGTAATTATTGATGCAGCCGACATCGAGGCAGTTACGAAGCTCGTTGACTTCGTATTCTGTGCGGTAGATATGAAAAAGGAAGATATCCGCGCTCTTGAAGAGGCTTATGCAAAGGCAGAATGCCCTGTTGTATCAAACAACTCGGCTCACCGCTTTACACCCGATGTTCCGATGATAATCCCCGAGATAAATCCGCAGCACCTTGATGTTATCGAGTCGCAGAGAAAGCGTCTCGGCACAAAGAAGGGCTTTGTTGCAGTTAAATCGAACTGCTCCCTCCAGAGCTACGTTCCGGCTATCCATCCCCTTATGGATATGGGCGTTACAAAGGTTCTTGCATGCACATATCAGGCTATCTCCGGCGCAGGAAAGACGTTTGAGCGCTGGCCTGAGATGGTAGACAATCTTATCCCCTACATCGGCGGCGAGGAAGAAAAGAGTGAGAAAGAGCCGCTCAAGATCTGGGGTAAGGTAGAAGACGGCGTTATCAAGCCGGCACAGGAGCCTTCTATCACATCGCAGTGCCTCAGAGTTCCTGTAAGCGACGGTCATACCGCTGCTGTTTTCGTATCATTCGATAAGAAGCCTGATCTCAACGAGATCCTTGACCGTTGGGCTAATTACAGCGGCGAGCCGCAGAAGCTTGGTCTTCCCAGCGCTCCGAAGCAGTTCCTTCACTACTTCACAGAGCCTGACAGACCGCAGATAAAGTCCGAGAGAAATCTTGAGGGCGGCATGGCTGTTTCCGTTGGCAGACTCAGAGAGGATACTCAGTATGATATCAAGTTCGTCTGCATGTCCCACAACACGCTTCGCGGCGCAGCAGGCGGCGCAGTTCTCCTTGCAGAGCTGCTCGCAGCAAAGGGCTACTTTGACTGATTGATATACAATACAAAAATGCGGTGTGGTTAAATAATCATATCGCTGAATAAATAATAATTGCAGCGAGGATATTCTGTTGATCTCTTCGCTGCTTTTTTGCTCAATTTTTGCACAGTTCTATTATGTGACGCGTATTAAGCGATAATGAGCGATAAATATATCAGAATGGAAATTATAATAATAACAATCGAAATAACAATTGACACAATAATTTGTTGTGTGGTATAATAAAATTGTTAATAAAAACTACAAATAAAGGGATGATAAACATGGTTAATTTTATTATGTCCGGCTGTAACGGAAGAATGGGTCAGGTTATCGCCGAGGCGGTAAATGAGCGCAGTGACGTCGCGCTTGTTTGCGGCGTTGATACGTTTACAGGCAAAAAAAACGACTTCCCCGTTTACACAGATTTTGAGTCTATTACGGAAAAGGCTGACGTTATCATTGATTTTTCAAATCCTTCTGCACTTGAAGGAATGCTTAAATATGCGCTTGAAAATAATACGCCCTGCGTGATCTGCACAACGGGTTACAGCGACGAACAGCTTGCCGCTATCGACCGCGCCGCAGAAAAAATTGCAATTTTCCGTTCGGGAAATATGTCGCTCGGAATCAATCTGCTTATCGAGCTTTCAAAAATGGCTTCTAAGGTTTTCGGTACGGATTTCGACGTAGAGATCATTGAGAAGCACCATAAAATGAAAATAGACGCTCCTTCGGGCACGGCTATTATGATTGCCGACGGAATCGCTTCTGTCAGAGATGACGACCCGAAATATACATACGACCGCCACAGCGTCAGACAGAAAAGAGACAGCAGAGAGATCGGCATAAGCAGCATTCGCGGCGGCACGATCGTTGGTGAGCACGAGGTCATCTTCGCAGGCAACAACGAGGTTCTTTCCATAACTCATCAGGCTCAGTCAAGAAGCCTGTTTGCCGTTGGCGCGATCAACGCGGCAGCATTTTTAGCCGGAAAGCCTGCCGGAAATTACGATATGTCCGATCTGCTCAAGGAAAGATATTGATTTTAGAATCTACATTATTATTCGGAAATTGAAAATAACATAGTCTGTAATAAACAGCTACGGTAATCACCGTATCGAAATAGTATTTTCAATTTCACACGGAGGTATGTGGTAATGGACGACCACAACATCATTAAGGGAAGGGGCAAAAAATTCCCGTATAACAACCGTCAGATCAGCTGGATGGATTTTAATTCCAGGGTAATGGAGGAGGCTTTTGAGAAGGAAAATCCCGTAATGGAGAGGGTAAATTTTCTTTCGATAACAGCTTCAAACCTTGACGAATTTATTATGGTCAGAGTCGCAGGAGTCCTCGATCAGATCGAACACGGAACGAAGGAAAGCGACCTTTCGGGGCTCACTCCGAAGCAGCAGTATTCACGTCTTTCGGAAAAAATACATGAGTTTTCCGAAAAACAGTACAGCTGCCTGAACCACTCTATTCTGCCTGTTCTGCGCAAGCACGGTATACATATCAAAAAAGTAAAGGAGCTTGACGAAAAGCAGCGTGCTTTTATCGACAAGTATTTCGACAAGGTAATATTCCCCGTTCTGACGCCTATGGCGGTGGATACGAGCAGGCCGTTCCCTTTGCTTTTAAACAAAAGCCTGAACATAGCGATTCGCCTGATGAACGACGAAAAGGAAACCTTTTTTGCCGTTATGCAGGTTCCGAGCGTGCTTCCGCGCTTTATTGAGCTGCCCGAGGTCAGGGAGGGCGAACGCGATTTTATTTTGCTGGAGAATATTATCACATCGCGTCTTGACGAGCTTTTTGAGCTGTTTAAGATCAAATCGTTCTGCCCGTTCCGCATTACGCGCGATTCCGATTTAGACATCGACGAGGAGGCTGACGATCTTCTCAGCGAGATAGAAAAATCCATTAAACAGCGCCGCAGAGGAAAGCCGATCAGATTGGAGATCTCTTCAAAATGCGACAAAAGACTGCGCGAATTCCTCATAGAAATGCTTGACGTTGATGAAAGTGAGATATATGAGTGCCGAGGACCGCTTGACCTTACGTTTCTTTCGAAATTTGCAAAAATATCAGGCTGCGAATCACTCTGCTTCAAGCCGATAAAGCCAGTGACGCCGTGCCCCGATTTTTACGGATACGACGATATTTTCCAGGCGATACGTGAGAAGGACAGATTTGTTCACCATCCTTACGAGAGCTTTGACAGCGTGCTTTCATTTGTAAAGGCTGCTGCACGTGACGATAAGGTTCTTGCGATCAAGCAAACGCTTTACCGCGTAAGCGGCAACTCCCCTATCGTAGCGGCACTGATAAAGGCTGCCGAAAACGGCAAGCAGGTCACTGTTCTGGTGGAGCTTAAAGCGCGCTTTGACGAGGAAAACAATATCCATTGGGCGAAAAAGCTTGAAAAAGCCGGCTGCCACGTGGTTTACGGTCTTAGCGGACTGAAAACGCACTGCAAAATATGCCTTGTTGTAAGAAATGAAGAAGACGGAATCCGCCGATATCTGCACATGGGTACAGGTAATTACAACGACATTACTGCGCGTTTTTACACGGACATGGGTCTTTTCACCTGCAAGGAGGAATTCGGAGAGGACGCTTCCTCGCTGTTCAACGTGCTGACGGGCTACTCAATTCCGCCGCAGTACAATAAATTTATCGTTGCGCCGCACGGAATGAGATCATTCTTTGAAGATAAAATACGCAAAGAGATCGAAAATGCAAAAAATGGTCTGCCTTCGGGCATCACCGTAAAAATAAACTCGCTTGTAGATCCCCCGATAATCAAGCTTCTTTACGAGGCTTCAAAATCCAACGTTCCGGTCAGGCTGATTGTCCGCGGAATTTGCTGCCTGGTTCCCGGGATAGAAAAAACAAGCGAAAACATTGTTGTTCACAGTATTGTAGGGCAGCTTCTTGAACACAGCAGAATGTTCCGGTTTGAAAACGGCGGAGAACCGCAGATGTTCTTAGGCTCAGCCGACTGGATGCCGCGTAATCTCGACAAACGCGTTGAGCTTGTTTTTCCAGTTGAAGACGAGGATATTCACCGCCGCTGCGACGAGATCCTTGAAATTTTGTGGAATGATAACGTAAACACACGTATCCAGCTGCCGAACACAGATTACATAATGGTAGACCGCCGAGGAAAAAAGGCAAACAACTGTCAGGCGGAATTTGCCGTTATTGCAAAAAAATCACTTAAAAAGAAGATTACCGAAGCACAAGCTGAGAAACCGACTATGGTATAAAACATATCACAAGTTTTTATCCACTTTTTTAAAAAGCGCCCAACGGAAGTACCTTTGGGTTATAGCAGGATTTGTGGCAGCGCTTCAAAAATGTACGTATATGCGGTGCTGCCTAAACAATAAAAAAGCAGTATAGGAGTTTTTAGAAGCTCCCGAAAATAAATCAGTAAAGGGTGATAATGAATGAAAAGAATAGGTATCCTGACAAGCGGCGGCGACTGCCAAGGTCTTAATGCAAGTATCAGAGGCGTTTCAAAGACACTGTACCACCACTACGGTGACAATGTGCAGATAGTCGGAATTATAGACGGCTACCGCGGTCTTATCAATGGCGACGCTAAAGAGCTTTCTCGCGACGACCTTTCGGGTCTTCTCACACGCGGCGGCACGATTTTGGGAACCTCCCGTCAGCCGTTCAAGCTCATGCGCGTTATCGACGAGGAAAACTCTGTCGATAAAGTAGCCGCTATGAAGGAAAACTACAAAAAGCTAAAGCTTGACTGCCTTGTAATTCTCGGAGGAAACGGAACTCAGAAATCTGCAAATATGCTTTCGCAGGAAGGACTGAATGTTGTCTCTCTGCCGAAGACGATCGACAACGATCTTTGGGGAACGGATATGACCTTCGGTTTTCAGTCGGCTGTTGATATCGCTACTCAGGTAATCGACTGCATACACACAACGGCAACATCTCACGGCCGTGTGTTCATCGTTGAAGTAATGGGTCACAAGGTAGGCTGGCTGACGCTTTACGCAGGTATTGCAGGCGGCGCTGACGTTATCCTGATACCAGAGATACCTTACGACATTAATTCTGTCATCCGCACTGTTCAGCGCAGAAACGAGATGGGTAAAAACTTCTCTATCCTCGCAGTTGCAGAAGGCGCTGTTTCCAAGGATATCGCTGCACTGCCTAAAAAGAAGAAGAAGCAGGCTATGGCAGAGATGGTTTATCCGTCTATCTCCTATCAGATCGCAGCGGAGATCGAAGAAGCTACCGGTCAGGAGACCCGCGTAACCGTTCCGGGTCACTTCCAGAGAGGCGGCAGCCCCGATGCTTACGACAGACTTATCTGCACACGTTTTGGTGTTGCAGCAGCAAATCTGATAATCAACAAGGATTACGGCAAGATGGTAGCGCTCAAGGGCACGGAGATCGTAGCTATTCCCCTTTCCGAAATAGCGGGAAAGCTAAAGGAAGTTCCGCCCGACTGCGAGATCGTCAAAGCTGCAAAAGATCTTGGAATCAGCTTCGGTGAATAAATGCCGGCAGCATTATTTACTGTTACATCATGGAGAATATTAAATCATTAAAAATTTATGAAGAATTTTTTGATAATTTATTGACAAATTTGTCGTAACGTAGTATAATGGTGTACAGTTTGAGGGTAATATAAGTTACTCACAGTGGGACAGCAGCCTTTGTGACGCTGTCCCATTGTTTTTTACGGAAGGATTAGAATATGACATTAAAGGAAAAAATACTTGAAAAACTATCTCACTCCGAAGATTATATCTCCGGGCAAAGCCTTGCAGAAGAATTCGGCGTATCACGCGCGGCCGTGTCTAAGGCTGTAAAAGCACTCCGCAGCGATGGCTACGGCGTAGATTCGGTCAATAACAAGGGGCACAGACTCGTCTTCTCTGCCGACGCGCTGAACGCAGACGCAATACGCTCACAAATGAACAGCGACGCGCAAAATCTGGAGCTTTTCGTACTTGAAAGCGTAGATTCCACGAACAACGAAGCAAAGCGCATGCTTGCCGACGGATTCTCAGATGACGCACTGATCGTTGCAAATGAGCAGACCGGCGGGCGCGGACGGCTTGGGCGAAGCTTCTACTCCCCAAAAAACACAGGGATTTATATGTCGTTTCTATATCAGAGCGAATTGAAGCTTTCTGACGCTGTAACGATAACAACTGCGGCGGCGGTAGCGGTCGTCAGGGCTATTGAAGCTGTAACAGATATAATTCCCGAGATAAAATGGGTAAACGATGTTTATGCCAACGGCAAAAAGGTTTGCGGAATTCTAACAGAAGCTGTGAGCGACTTTGAAACGGGAACGGCAAAGAGCATTATTATAGGCATTGGCATAAATATTACTACAGAGAATTTTCCTGATGATATCAAGGAAAGAGCTGCGTCGCTTGTCAGCACACAAACAAAAAAAACGCTTCGCAACGAGCTTATAGCACAGACCGCAAACGAGTTGACTGCAATATACCGCACTCTGCCTGACAAATCATCGTTTATTGGCTGCTACAAAGATCATTCTATGATAATTGGAAAAGAAATTGATTTTTACGTTAATAATAATAAGCAAAGCGGAACGGCTGTTGACATCAACGATGACGGCAGTCTGATCGTAGCCATGCAGGACGGCTCGAAAATTACTCTTTCAAGCGGAGAGGTTACAGTTCGTCTGCACAGCTGAAAAAAATACTCCCGTATATCTGCGCGTCACCACAATAAGACATGAATTGTGGGCAGTTTGATATATAATATCAATATCAAACTGAGCGGAGGTCTTTTTTATGAAAGAAATCACAGAGTTTATGCGAACTATGGTAAGCGGAACAAGAACAGGCAACATCGCGTTAGGCGTCATGTTTGTCGTTATAGGTCTTCTTGGATTTGCACTTTTGAAGCTCAATGAAAAACGAAAGAACAAAAACGAATAATCATGCAATAATAAATTGTATATTTTCACACAAATTTATGAATTCTTGTTGATTTTATCGTTGTTTTTTGTTATAATGTTTGTGTGCAATGGTGGAGTTAGTTCATACTTCCCGAATCAGACTGCGGCGCGCTGATCGGCTGCCTGTCGTGTAAACATTTTGAGTACGGCGATCAGGCAAAACACCTGCGGCGCGGAAACTAACTGTCCGTCACTCAAAGTAAAGTCGGAACTGCCTCCGGGCGCTTGCCCGGCGGAATTGCCTCCGGGCGCTTGCCCGGCGGAACTACCCCCGGGTGCATACCCGGCGGAGATCAAATAAGGAGTTTGCTTGCATATGACAAGAAAGATCAAGATCACATCAGACAGTACGTGCGACCTTGGAAAGTCGCTAAGCACAGAATATGACATTGAAACTGCTCCCCTTCACGTTGTTTACGGCGAAGAGAGCTTTGACGATATGATCAACATAACACCCGAGGATATCATCAGGCGTTACAGCGAGAAAAAGGAGCTGCCGAAAACTGCGGCTGTCAGCGTATGGGAATACACGCAGATGTTTAAAAAATACGTTGATGACGGCTACGAGGTAGTTCACATCAACTTAGGCTCTTCCATCTCGTCAACACACCAGAACGCTGTTGCTGCAGCGGCAGAAGTTGGAAATGTATACGTTGTAGATTCACAAAGTCTTTCCTGCGGCACAGGTCTGCTCGTTCTTAAAGCTTCCGATCTAGTAAAGAAGACGGAGCTTTCTGCAAAAGAGATCGCCGAAGAGATAGAAGAAACTGTGAAGAAAATTCGCATGAGCTTTGTGATTGACGATCTGGAATTTCTGCGTGCAGGCGGCAGATGTTCAACTCTTGCCATGCTTGGAGCTAACCTGCTGAGCATAAAGCCGTGTATAGAGGTTGATAACTCCAAAGGCTCTGCGATGACGGTCGGAAGAAAATACAGAGGCAAGCTTGAAAAGGTAGTGCCGCAGTATACGCGCGAAAAGCTTGCGCAGTATACGAATTTTGATTCAACCAGAGCATTCATCGTATCTCGAAACGTTTCTCCTGATATTGTTAACAGCATGTGTGAGATCGTTGAATCTCTCGGCGCATTCAACGAAATACTTACAAGTGAAGCAAGCTGTGTAATAACGAGCCACTGCGGTCCGGGAACGATAGGTATAGGATTTTTAACAACGTAAAACACATAAACAAAAAAGCTTCCGGAGAACGATTCCGGAAGCTTTTTTGATCTTAATAATACTCTGTACTCTGGTACAGCATATTATAGTTGATATCGGCGAGAGAGTCTTTGATATAGCGGACGATCTCGTCGATTTTTCGCATATTCTCGACGGTTATGACGATACCGTCAATACCGTCGAGCTGAAAAATAAATTCATGCGGAGAGGTAGTAACACGATACTGCTCCATACCCAAACTTTCACGCTCACCCCCGCAAAGCTTTGCAAAGCCGCGGATCAGACCTTCAAAATTATCCTCCAAACCTGAAAGCTCTTCATCGGCTGAGTGTTCGATAATTATCCTGCCTGTGTTGTAATTAATATGGGCAATACCGTATTTTTCGTTAAAAAGCACTGCTCTTCCCTCCCATGCCGTTCAGACGCATGCAGCGCCGCTGTAAATGATGTTATTCGTCATCATCAGGAGCATAGAACTTATGTCCGTACGCTGATTTACCGGCATAATAGAGTGTATTGCCAGCTGCATTACCGCCGCTTCCTGCAACATCTCCGGGGGTTTCTGAATTGGTCAAAACATCATCATTTGAATCGAACCAAAAAACCTCGCAGAAAGGCTGATCGTAATACTTTTTCATAAAAGTGTGTTCTCCTTTCAACATCATCTCTTACCGATCACGCATTTGCATTTGCGTATGTTACAGCTTCCTTGTAATAGAGATAAAGAGCTTTCACCAGATATTTGATTGAATTATCAGCAGACTCATTATTAGACATCGAGTAAGCATAGCACATTGGAGAATAATTGATCGTATAAACGACATTCTCATCACTCTTACTCTGGATTTTCATTTCTATCATCTTTCCGAGATCAGCTGTTTTTATTCCGCTGATCTGTACGTAATAGGTGTTTTCCATATTTGTCTTTTTGACAATACTGCAGGAAGCACCATCAACGCCCGAAACAGTTGCTGTACACAGTTTCTTAAGATTAGCACCTTCCGGAACCGTAAAATAATGACGAACGCTTATTTCATTACTCAGGATAAGCGTTGAGTGAACATACGCTACACCATCCGGGAGAGCTCCTCCTTTTGAGCTTTTATAACTATCGCCGTCTTCTGTTTGCGGTATCGTTGTACTCTGAATAACATTTTTCTGAGTATCAGATAAGTCTAAAAGTACATCTACATCAAAATCAAAATACCTATTCGCACACAAACCATAAGCCTGAGTTGCTTCAACAACATTATGAGCCTTTTGTACATCTGTATCAGAACTATTCGCAGCAGTTTCGAGATAATCTTTTACAGAATAATTTGCTTCTGTACCATATGCACCGTTATAATAGGGCCGAATTGTAATGTCCTCGTTGATCTCACGAGCGTAGAATTCGGCAGTGTAAGCAAGATATACGTTTGAATTCTCTGCCTGTTTCGTTAAGCTGCTGAAAGGTATCTCGTGAGTTTCATTCTTAAAGGAAACAACGACCTTACCGTCCTCGGCTGTGATAATTTTATCATCAATTCTCATATAGAGGTTGAGCCTTATAACATCGCTCAGCTCAGCATTTCCGCCAGCAAATTCACATACCGGATCCGGCTCGGGAACTTCGATCTTTTCTGATACATTGTAAAGCGTTGTATCTTCGAGAATAAGCTCACCCTCTGTCATCTGCTTAGTCTTTTCCTCGTCTGAGTAAACCGTTGTTTCATAACCATTGGTTAAAGCGTCGGGCATTTTCCATGTATGGTA
>CACYDO010000091.1 GCA_902773165.1 uncultured Ruminococcus sp.
ACAACGTCTTTGCCGAGAAGTTCGGAAAGTCTTGCTGCAACAGGAGCAAGAGAGAACTTAGCCTCAGGACCGTTCTTCGGCTTGCCGAGATGTGAGCAAAGGATAACCTTGCCGCCGTTGTCGATAAGCTTCTTGATTGTCGGAAGAGCTGCCGTAATGCGGTTGTCATTTGTTATAACGCCGTCTTTGAGCGGCACGTTAAAGTCGCAGCGTACAAGAACTCTCTTGCCTGCAACGTCGATGTCATCAACTGTTCTTTTGTTTAAAGCACTCATTTGAAATTCTCCTTAAAAATGTATTTGACCCGAACTTTCCTCTTATATATAAGGAAAAATAACCCGGACATGTTTATTATATCCTATTTTAACAGAATTTTCAATACAAAATTTGCCTTGATACGTAAAATTTATAATTTTTGTGAGCCTGTTTGTGAACCGGGGTGATGGTATATATTATATAAATGAAAAGAAGAGCCTCATAAACATGTATAATGATTTGGTAATAAAGTTTCCAGATTACGGTTTAACAGAAAGTTTTTGTCGAAAAAAGAAGTAAAATACCGGGAATAAACATTTCTCTTGCTTCACATTTTACACATTATTTTACCATATCCCCGTTTATGGTAAAAAAATCTTAAAAAAATATTAAAAAAAATTCACAAAAAATTTTCAAGTCGTAACCATCGAATATGAAGGTCATGTGTATAAGATTGAGTAATATGCCTAAATGAAAAATAAAAAGAGAATATTAATTTATACATGTTGTTAACAGAAAATTTAAAAACTTATAAAAAAGACCGAATAATAATATTAAAAATTATAATAACCAAACAAAAGAATGTTTTGGAAGATTATTCTATTGCATTTATTTTTCAGATGTGGTAAAATAACTCCATAACAAAAAAGTAGCATGCATTTTGTTATGGAAATTTTTTAGAATGCTTGTGCCTTGCGCTTTGGGCGAGGGGGACAAGAAAAAGCACAAAGAACATTAGGAGGAAAATATGATGAACAAGACAACTTCTTACAAGCGTATTGTAAGCCTCGTTCTTGCAGTACTTATGATCGCTGCAATGCTTTCCGTTTCTGCTGTTGGCAACACAATGATTTATGTTAACGGCGAGCTCGCAGTAGAGGGCAAAACATACGCTGCACCGGCAACTGTAACAGTTGTTGGTACTTATGACCAGGTAACAGTATCCGTAAACGATACAACCGCTACTTATGACAATGCTACTAAGGCAATTGCACTTATTGAGACAACAGACACACCTGATACAGCTGATACACCTGACACAGCAGATGTTCCTGTAAAGAACGGTGACACTGTAACAGTTGTTGTATACTACAACGGCGCAGAGGTTTCAAAGGTAAGCTTCAAGATCGGTGAAGATGTTGAGACAGTTGACACACCTGAAACACCTGAAACACCCGAAACACCTGAAACACCGGATTCACCTGATACACCTGATGAGCCTGTAGAAACACCGGAAGAGCCGGTAGATACACCTGAGGAGCCTGTAGAAACACCTGAGGATCCTGTAGATACACCGGACGAGCCTGTAGATACACCGGACGAGCCTGTAGAAACACCGGACGTTCCTGTAGATACACAGGATACTCCCGATGAGCCGAAGAAGGTTCTCGTAGGTGACGTAAACAACGATGGCGTTGTTGATTCTGCTGACGCACTTCTCATTCTCAGAAACTCTATTGGCTACGATACACCGTTTGAGGGCATTGTATTCCAGCAGGCAGACGTTGATGGCGATAAGGTTGTTACTTCAAACGACGCTATCCTCGTTCTGAGAGTATCTGCTAAGCTTGATAAGGCAGCAGAAAAGTTTGTATCTGAGTTTATTGTAGTTGCTTAATCATAACGTAAGCAACAATAGCGTTAAGTTATAAATGCATGCGATAGCTTGACTACAATGCAGCGGACATTCTTCGGAGTGTCCGCTTATTGTATTGTGCGGAAAATGTTTAACGTCTGTACATTGAATATTAAAAAATATGTTGTACAATGAAGTTTGCAAAAAAGGGGGTATTTCGTTCATGCACGATATTTTTGCCGGAAAAAGCGAAACACTTGTTGAAAGACTGAAAAGCGAAAAACGTCCGATCGTTGTTTACGGTATGGGTAACGGAGCGGATAAGATATTTGAACTTTGCGAAAAAAACGGAATAAAAATAGAGGATGTTTTTGCCAGTGACGAATACGTACGAGGACATTCGTTTCACGATATCAAAGTAAAAAAATACAGCGAGATCTGCGATCTGTACGGAGATTTTGTTATTCTCCTTGCATTTGCTGTGTTTCGTGATGATTTAATGGATAAAATTGACAGAATGGCTCATGAGCACACTCTTTATGTTCCTGACGTACCCCTTTTTGGAAAGGCTGTTTTTGATTACAGCTTTTTTGACGCGAATTTTGAAAATATTGCCCGCGCATACGAGCTGATGGCAGACGAAAAGTCAAAGCAGACCTTTGTAGACGTGATAAACGCAAAGCTGACAGGAGATTATGAGCTTCTTCGCCGCTGTGAATCCGACAGAGAAGAGGTGTTCAGCAGCATTATCAAGCTGGGGCATCACGAACGATACATAGACTTAGGTGCTTATGACGGCGATACCATAGACGAATTTATGCAGTATACGGGCGGACATTACTCAAAAATAACAGCCTTTGAGCCGGACGAAAAAAACAGACGTAAGCTTGAATATAAGCTTGCTTCTCTCGATAATCTGAAAATTTGTCCTTACGCTTCCTGGAATGAAAATTGTACTCTTAATTTTTCCGGAAACGGCGGCAGGATGTCCTGCATTGACGAAAATGGTTCTCTTGTTGAAGCGCGAAACGTTGACAGCGTATGCATGAACGCTACTTATATTAAAATGGACGTAGAGGGCGCGGAATACGAAACGCTCAACGGCTGTAAAAGACTAATTTCGCGCTGCAAACCTAAGCTTGCGGTTTCAGCGTACCATAAGGCAGGCGATATCTTTACGCTTCCCTTGTTGATACACGAGATCGAGTCCTCATACCGCATATATCTGCGACACCATAAATACGTTCCTGCCTGGGAAACAAATCTTTACTGCGTTTCAGGAACATAAGTCTTCAAGCGCACGCGACATTGCGCGCGCCCCCTTGACCTCAACGCCATTAGCAAGCAGAAGTTCATCTAATGGCTTTAATTCGCTTACCTTTCGCTGCGTTATAAGAAACGGTTCTTCTGTGCCTATATCGTAACAGGCCACAAAACCGTTGTATTCTCCTACGATATACGATCTGATGCAGTCGGCAGGTTCTGCCTTCGGTTTAGCGGCGGCGATCAGCTCATTTGCTCCCAGACAAATTGCGGCAGCAGACGCAGCTGCAATTATAAGCTTTTTTACATTAAGCTTTTTCACATTGTATGACGCCTCCGTTTCTGTTTGCATAGTGATTTCAATTTGATGAGATGATATTATTTTTTCGTCGATTTGCCGCTTATATTCAGGTAAATTATGTGATTTTGCACAATTCAATTTTTAATAATACCAATTTTTGAGAGTTTAGGATATTTATTTTTTTGATAGAAAATGTTATAATAATGTAAGATTAATTAAAATGAGATCAGGTATATGGAAAATCAGAAGGTCTCGACCGATGTCAAGGAGGACGAATAGAGTGAGAAAAACCGATATTTCCGAATACTCCGATTACAGCGACGCTCCGGAAAGCTCCGTGAAGGTATACGCAGGTGCAGCAGGCTCTGCGGTCAAGGGAACTTTTCTGCTTATTTGGAGAATCTTTCTTACGATGCTTGCGGTTTTGGTCATTGCTGGTATAATCATCGGCGTTTCGATGGTTCTTTACGTAGCAAGCATTGCCAGAGAACCTACAGGTATTGATCTGCACAGCGCAAAGCTCAATGAAACAAGCTATATTTATACGTATGACAAAAACGGCAACGCACAGCAGTATATGCAGCTGTATACATCTGAAAACCGTGTAATGGTGCCCTTTGACGATATTCCCGATAACATGAAGAATGCTATCGTTGCGATCGAGGATAAGCGTTTTTACGAACACCACGGCGTTGACTGGTATCGTACCGGCGGCGCTATCTTCCGTCTTTCAACGGGCAGCGGTCAGTTCGGTGGTTCGACGCTCACTCAGCAGCTTATCAAAAATATCAGCGGTGATAATGACGTATCCATCACCCGTAAGCTTAAGGAAATCTTCCGTGCGCTTAACGTAGAGCGTGAGTTTACTAAGGACGAAATTCTTGAAGCTTATCTTAATACCGTAAACTTCGGTGGAAACAACAATGGTATTCAGGCTGCTGCAACTGCGTATTTTGATAAAGACGTTCAGGATCTTACGCTTGCACAGTGTGCCGCTATTGTCGGTATCACTCAGAACCCGAGCAGATATAATCCTCTCGTTTTTCCCGAATATAATAAGGAGAGAAGAGAGCTGGTCCTCAGCGAAATGTATAAGCAGGGCAAAATCAGTAAGTCAGAGTACGACTCTGCTATGCAGGAGTCTGAAACGATGACCTTTGTTGACCCCAACAGCTTTATCGACGAAGAGGAAGATCAGCTTGACGTAGAAGAAATTCAGAACTGGTACATCGACACAGTGTTCAGAGATCTTCAGGCAGACCTTGCCGAGTATCTCGATATCAGCGAAGAAGCAGCTTCTCTTAAGCTTTATACAGAGGGACTTAAAGTATACTGCGCAATGGATCTCGATATTCAGACGCAGATAGAAAATACGATCAAGAATTATTTCAAAGCAGGAGCAGGTCTTGCAGACCCGGAGCTTCAGTGCGGCTACTGCATGATGGATTTCGACGGCAGAATTATTGCGATCGTCGGATCAAATAAAGAAAAGGAAGTTAACCTGGAGTGGAACAGAGCTATTGACTCTGCTTTGCAGCCCGGTTCTACTATCAAGGGCGTTACAGCTTATCCTTTGGCTATCAACAACGGCAGTCTTTACTATTCTTCTCTTGTACTTGACCAGAAGATACCTAACTGGTTCCCTGATACAGGCGCCCCCGGTCCTAACAACTGGTATATGTCGGAGAATGGTCTTATGATTCTTCCGTCTGCACTAGAAATGTCCGCGAACTGTCCTCCGGCTCAGGTGCTTCTTAACGATGTAGACCCCAACGGCGGTGACGGTGTTCGTTTTGCGTACGATTACGTTACAAATAAGCTCGGCTGGTCACACCTCAACTTTGATATCGACTCACAGAACGCAGCCGGTCTTGCAATCGGTGGTTTTAACGGCGGTGTTACCGTAAGAGAAATGGCTAAGGCATATACGCTTCTTGGTAACGGAGGTAAATCTTATAAGCCTTATACGTATTATTATGTAACCGATTCCGAGGACAATATCATCTTCGATAACAGAGAGCAGGATCCTATTCAGGCTATCACTGAGGAAACTGCGGCGATCATGAACAGATTGCTCAACTTCAATATTCAGACTTCACACAGTACAAATGCAGGTGAAACAAGGATCAACGGCTGGGATATTATCGGTAAAACCGGTACAACCGACGCCGATAACGACAGCTGGTTCTGCGGCTGTTCGCCTTATGCGTCGGCAGCTATATGGGTTGGCTACGACACGCCGAGAACTGTTCCCGACGCGACTGTTGCAACAAAGCTTTGGAAGATCATAATGGAGCAGTATCTTACAGGCAAGGAGCATAAGGATTATACCTTCCCCGATGATCTCGTTGTATGTCAGTATTGCCCGTATACAGGTCTTCTTGCTAATACAGGCTGCGGCGCAAGCTATTACGGATACTACAACAAGAGCAGTCTTCCTGTATACTGTACAACTCACGGCGGTTATAATATCCCATATCAGACATGGGGAGATATTCATGCAGCTGACGCACAGAACACTGTAAGCGTTCAGGTTACAGCTTCCGGTCAGTATGATGACGTATACAACAACACAAACGTAAACCACAATACTACGCTTTATACTCAGCCTTCTGATGGTACAACAACTGGCGGCGACGGCACGACAGCTGCTAATGACGCTACGGGATATACCGGCGGTGATACAACTGCTCTTGGCGGCGATACAACAGGCGGCGGCACTGCTCTTGGCGGTGATACGGCAGCCGGCGGAGATATTGGCGGAGACGCAGCAACCGGCGGTGATGTCGGTGGTGATATCGGTGGCGGCGATGTCGGTGATGATGTCGGCGGAGGAGATATCGGCGGCGGAGATGTCGGCGGCGGTGACGTTGGCGGTGGAGATGTCGGCGGAGGCGCAGCCGGCGGTGACGTTGGCGGCGGCGACGCAGGGGCGGCCGCAGCACCTGCTGCAAATGCAGAAGAATAAATTTTATTGTAATTATAAAGAATGAGCAGTCGGATTTTACTCCGGCTGCTTTTTTGTCAGAAGAATATATTTTATTACGGTAATAATGTGTAAAATTTTTGTGAACTATTATAAATAATTATTGAAAATGCCGTTTAGCTGTAATATAATCATAATGTAAAGGTGTTCCGCTAAGCAGCGTAAAAAGGAGGTCACTGATATGAGCAAAGTTTTGGTAGCGTTTTTTTCTGCAACGGGAAAAACTGAGAATGTTGCAAAAAAGATCGCCGAAGCGACGGGCGGCGATTTATTTGAAATATTGCCGGTAATTCCCTATTCGACAGCAGATCTTGACTGGAGAAATCCCAACAGCAGATCGAGCCTTGAAATGAAGGATAAAGTTTCGCGTCCTCAGATCGCAGGCAGAGTTGACGAGATCGCACAGTATGATGTTATGTACATCGGTTTTCCGATTTGGTGGTACATTGCGCCTACGATAATAAATACCTTCCTTGAGGAATACAGCTTTGAGGATAAAACGATAATTCCGTTTGCAACATCGGGTTCAAGCGATATGGGTAAGACAAATGAGTCGCTTTTGCCTTCTTGTCCGGGAGCGATCCTGAAGGACGGAAAGCGTTTTTCTGCTGATGTCACTTTGGACGAAATAAAAGATTGGATAAAAGAAAATGTATAAAAATGTGGGCAGCCATTCGGCTGCCCTTGCTTTTTCAGTATAAATGTTATTATTTATGAGATTTGACCTTGACGCGACGATTTACTCTTACGATGCCGCCTATTGCACCGCCTATCAAAAATATAGCGCATTTTGCAGCAATAGCCGGTCCGCCCTCTGTATTGCCGGAAACAGCAGCGCCGATCAGGACTGCGCAAAAAAGCATCAGACCGGAAAGCGAGCCCATAAGCATTCCTCGGCTTTTGCAAAGCCCGACGGTCAGGTAACCTGCTGTGAACGCACCTGCCGCGCCAATAAGCGAAGTAACAAGCGGCGCAGCGCCTAAAGGAACACTGCCTGCTTTTACAAAGATCAGTGCAGATACAGCAAGCAATGCGGCGCTGACAGCTGCACCGGCAGAAGCGCCGAGCAAAAGAGCTATTGCCGCAGCAGCAGTTTGTCTGCGAAGAAGAGAATACTGATTCAATTTATCACCCCGTAACGATCGGTTTTTATATAGCATATTCGAGACGGAATGAGTTTATGCAGTGAATGTCAATAAAATCAGAGCAGCGTATTATACAGCTTAGTTATTCGCGCCGCTTCTCTCAGAGAGCAGCTTGTTAAGCTCGTCCATAAATGTGTTTATATCTTTAAATTGTCTGTAAACAGAAGCAAATCGCACATATGCAACTTCGTCCACACCGCGCAGAGCATTCATAGCCAGCTCACCGATGTGCTGTGAAGTCACCTCGCGCTGAGCGGAGGTTTGCAGCTGCCCTTCTATGCTGTTTGCGATCCCCTCCATAGTTTCGAGTGGAACGGGTCTTTTTTCGCACGCTCTCAGCAAGCCCGACAGAAGCTTATTTTTGTCGAAGGATTCACGTGAGCTGTCTCTTTTCACGACGATAACGGGAATGAGCTCGACAGCCTCATATGTTGTAAACCGCTTTGAGCAGCGCATACATTCTCTGCGTCGTCTTATGCGTTCACCGTCGTCTGAGGGACGGGAATCGACGACCTTGCTTTCCTCGTAGGAGCAGTATGGACATTTCATTGTACTCACCTCTGTTTTGAATGTTGTAAAGCTGTGCAAAAAGTGATGTTTGTTTATCGAAGATGTTCTATATTACTGTGCGTCGTCTTCAAGTGAACCGAGATTTTCAGCTTTAAGATAAGCGTTGATAAAGCCGTCTATATCCCCGTCCATAACAGCGGAAACGTTCGCGGATTCAAACTTTGTTCTGTGATCCTTTACGAGCGTGTATGGCATAAATACATAAGAGCGTATCTGGCTGCCCCAGGAAATTTCCTTCTGCACGCCCTTAATATCCTCGATTTTTTCGAGATGTTCTTTTTCCTTTATTTCAACGAGCTTGGAGATAAGCATCTGCATTGCGATCTCCCTGTTCTGGAACTGATTTCGCTCTATCTGTGAAGCGACAACGATACCTGTGGGGATATGTGTAAGACGAACGGCTGAGGACGTCTTATTGACCTTCTGACCGCCTGCACCGCTGGAACGGTAAACGTCCATTTTAATATCCTCATCGGGGATAGTGATATTGGTGTCCTTTTCGATCTCGGGCATTACTTCAAGAGACGCAAACGAGGTCTGTCTTCTGCCTGAGCTGTCAAACGGGGAAATACGAACAAGGCGGTGAACGCCAGCTTCACTTTTAAGATATCCATATGCGTTTTCGCCTTCAACAACGATAACGGCGCTTTTAAGTCCTGCAACATCTCCGTCGAGATAATCGACGGTCTTTATCTTAAAGTTATGTCTTTCTGCCCATCTGCCGTACATTCTGTAGAGCATTTCAGCCCAGTCCTGAGCCTCTGTTCCGCCGCTTCCTGCGTGGAAGGTGAGAATAGCGTTGTTTTTATCGTATTCGCCTGTGAGAAGCGTAGAAAGGCGCTGTGCTTCAAGGTCAGCCTTGATCTTTTCGTACTCATCTTTAGCTTCATCGAGAAGAGAGAGATCCTCTTCTTCGTTGCCAAGCTCGATAAGCGCAAGAAGATCCTCATGCGCACTGACAAGATTATTGTAGCTTTCTACCTTGTTCTTTAGAAAACCGGTTCTTTGCAGGATCTTCTGTGAATTCTCAGCGTCGTCCCAAAAACCCGGTTCGGCAGCCTTATATTCGAGCTGTTCTATTTCGGACTGACATGCTTTCAAGCCAAGTGCGTCGGCGAGATCTGTAATATCCGGCGTCAACTCCTCGGCAGCAAGCTTTAATTCTTCAAACTGAACCATATTATTACCTCTGTGTTTTTTATTCTACCTATCATTATATTATGAAATCCTCAAAAAGTAAAGACTATAAATGCGCAAATCTCTGCTTCACCCTCAAAAAAATCCACCGGAGTTGGTATACACCGATGAGCAGTTCCTTTTACAGCATACCAAAGAAGGAAGATAGTTACCGCGCAGGGCAATGGTTGTTTGATTCTTTTTATTAATGCGGAATGCAATAATCCAACTTAACAATCACTGTAGAATGTTATTCGAAGCAATAAAGTTGTTATTTACAATTATTTCGCTGCGAAACAATAAATGTTATGAGCAATAGATTACATAAAAATTAAAATTATTTAACCTTTTTTTCGTTGACTTATACCACACAGCTGTGTATAATACTAATGTAGTGTACGACTACAACAAAGGGGGGATTTTATGCAAAAAAATTCCTGTAGAATTGGTAATAATGACGAAAGCTGGTGGCAGTATGAATGCTGAAAATAAGGAGTACGAAAGCGAGAAAACAGTTGTTGTTCTGACGGACGATGACGGAAATGACCTGGAGCTTGAATACCTTGACCGTATAAGCTACAATGGCAGCGAGTATGCAGTAATGATACCGCCTGAAACAGATGATGATTCCGATGAAGCGGCTGATGTAGTTATTCTTCGCGTTGAACCAAACGATGATGATACGGAAAGCTACATTGCTGTTGAAGACGAGAATATTCTCAAAGAAGTATTTGAGGTGTTCAAGGAACGCTTTAAGGATTATTTTGATTTTGAATAATTTGAAATGAACTATGATCGGAGATCGTTCGATATGAGAAAAGAGAACAATTCTTCTGATCGCAGTGACCTCGGATATCGCTCTATGAGCTGCGAGGAGGCTGCGAATGTGCGGCAGAAAAGCAGCTTCGGTCGAGAAAAAGTGAGAGATGAAACTGACAGCAGCGGTACTCGGCCTTATAATCCTTTTACAGGACTTGGCGATCGTCCAAAGCAGCGCAGAGTAGGGCAAATAATCGTTTTCATAAGCGCAGTTGCCTTTTTGGTGACGTTCCTTACTTTTTTAACGGCAGAAGACGGCGACTATAAAATACTCTCGATGGAGCGTACGGAGGGCGTTGTTGACTCGCTTCTGTTCGTGCCGGAGAAGGATAAAACCTTGCCGACTGTAGTTAAAATTGACTACACATATGACGGTGCGACATAAAAAGAGCAGGTGTCTTTATCAGAGCAGGTTAATGTGGGAGATACCGTTACTGTATACGTAAAAAAGCACGATCCGACAGATGTTACAGATGCCGCTATGATGCCGATACGGTTAAGCGATACCGCGAAGGGGTTTTATTTCTTCGAGGCACTTGTGTTTATGATCGGAGCGGTAAATATAGCATATTCGTATGAACACATCAGAGTTCAGCTTCGGGAAACCAATGCGAAGTCAAATGAAGCCAAAGCCAGGGCTATGGGGCTCAGGTCTTGGAATTGCAATTCAGCCGGGTAAATTTGGTATGCAGTACGTAAAGCCGAGGGGATCAAAAACCCGGTTTTACGTACTGCGTACATCACGCTGAAAAAAGTATGCTGAGAAAAAAAGAAAAAAGCTGAAAAAAAGCTTGACAAATTTAACTAATGCTGTTATAATAATCAAGCAGTCGCAAATAATGCGGATGTAGCTCATCTGGTAGAGCGCCACCTTGCCAAGGTGGAGGTAGCGGGTTCGAGCCCCGTCATCCGCTCCATGTTGATATCGCACTACTTTGTAGTGCGATTTTTTTGTATTATGTGGGGAGGAATCCGAATGTTCATCGGAAATGTTGAGATAAAGGGTTATGCTGCTCTTGCGCCTATGGCAGGTGTTGCCGATAAAGCTTTTCGTGAGCTGTGCAGAGATTTTGGTGCGGCGTATACCGTAACGGAAATGGTCAGCTCAAAAGGTCTGGAGTATAAGAGCGAAAAAACAGAGCAGCTTATGGAGATCTCCGAAAGGGAACGCCCCTCGGGAATACAGCTGTTCGGCTGTGAACCGGATACTATGGCGCTGGCGGCGCGCAAAGCTATGGAGTATCGTCCCGAGATCATAGATATAAACATGGGCTGCCCTGCGCCGAAGGTAAGCGGCAACGGCTGCGGCGCAGCGCTGATGAAGTCGCCCGAGCTTTGTGGCAGGATAGTTAAAGCTGTAAGCAGCGCCGTGGATATTCCCGTAACGGTCAAAATAAGAAAGGGCTGGGACGAGAACAGCGTAAATGCCGTTGAGGTCGCTAAGATCTGCGAGGAAAACGGTGCTGCAGCAGTAGCCGTACATGGCAGAACGCGTGCTCAGCAATATCAGCCATATGCCGACTGGAACATAATAAAAGAGGTCAAGCAGGCTTTAAGTATTCCCGTAATTGGAAACGGAGATATAACTACTGCCGAAGATGCGCAGAGAATGTACGAGGAAACAGGCTGTGATCTCGTGATGATCGGGCGCGGCGCGCTTGGAAACCCGTGGATTTTCATGCAGATATACTCCTGGTTTGAGAACGAAAAGCAGATACCTGCGCCGACTAAAGCAGAGCGTTTATCCGTAATGCTCCGCCACATGAAAATGCTGTGTGAATACAAGGGCGAGGACGTTGGCATGAGAGAAGCGCGCAAGCACGTAGGCTGGTATTTGAAGGGCTTTAAAGGCGCGTCGTCTTTCAGAAGAGCGGCATGTACGCTGAAAACCTTCAGCGAGCTTGAAGCGCTTGTTTTAGA
>CACYDO010000092.1 GCA_902773165.1 uncultured Ruminococcus sp.
ATATACGAGAGGACAGATATTACGACGGGGACTTTTTTATCACGTATGGCACGCCGTTTTCTTTGAATATAATAGCCGAGGATAAGAGCCTTTATGCGACTGTTCCGGTTAATGGTGATAAGGACGCTGTCAAGAAATTATATCCGTTTGATATTCCCGATGAAATAACACCGGGGTTTGTAAAAAAAAGTGATCTTGAACGAATTACGGAGGAAATAAATATGGAATTAATAAAGGGTTCACCCGAGAACACACAGGGACGGCAGGAACGCGAGGTTCGTGCATACGAATTTCTTGATAAGCTGGGAGTTGAGTTTGAACGCACCGATCATTTTGACCGTCCTGCAACGACAATGGAGGCTTGCGCCGATATAGATTCCGTTCTGAATGTTCATATCTGCAAAAATCTTTTTCTCTGCAACAGGCAAAAAACGAAGTTTTACTTGTTGATAATGCCGGGAGATAAGCCTTTTAAAACGAAGGAGCTGTCCTCACAGATGGGTATCAGCCGTTTGTCATTTGCCGATGAAGCTGCAATGAAGGAATATCTTGATCTTTACCCCGGCAGTGTGTCTGTGCTTGGGCTGATGAACGACGCAGAGCATTGTGTTCAGCTCGTTATTGATGAAGATGTTTTAAAGGAAGAGTATTTCGGCTGTCACCCCTGCGTGAATACAAGCTCTTTAAGGTTCAAAACGTCCGAGCTTACCGAAAAGATCATTCCGGCACTGAATATCACTCCGATAACAGTACATCTGGTTGGCGGATCAGATTGAGGTTAAAGTAGAGAGATGTTTTCCCCATTCTGATTTTTATTAACAAGGCAACTAAATAATCCAACTTATTACTATTGTAAAACGTTACGCTAAGCTATGCCGGGTTTGGCTTCGAAGCGAGGAGTTTCTCATTTACCATTATTTAGTTTCCCAAGCAATAATAAATGTCCGTGAGGTGAATTATGAAAACCTTGTACGTTTCCGATCTTGATGGAACGCTGCTGAGAAGCAATGAGAAAACGTCCGCTTATACTAACCGGGTCATAAACGATCTTGTGAAAAAGGTAATGCTGTTTTCCTATGCAACTGCGCGTTCGAGCTATACGTCATGTAATACGGTGCAGGGAATGACGGCGGCTTTTCCGATCATAGTTTACAACGGTGCTTTTATTAAGGATCAAAAGTCCGGAGAATTGATAGTCAGGAATTTCTTTGACGAGGGCGCTGCTCAGAAAATAATTACAGAAATGCTGCGGCGGGATTTTTGCCCGATCGTCTATGCATTCGTAGGCGGCAAGGAGCGTTTTTCGTATATTCCTAAAATAATAAACAACGCGGAAAGAGCTTTTATACAGACCCGGAAGGACGAACGGGAGCGAGTTTGCAAAAGCGGCGAAGAGCTTATGGAAGGTGATATTTTTTATATTTCCTGCATAGGTATGCCTGAGGTGCTTGAGCCGTTCTTTGAGAAATACAGAGCTGTTCATCGCTGTTATTATCAGAGAGATATTTATTCCGGTGAACAATGGCTGGAGATCATGCCTGAAAAAGCTTCCAAAGCGTATGCAGTAAAACAACTTGCCGCGCTGCTTGATTGCAGCCGTATCATTGCGTTTGGCGATGGGCTTAATGATATGGAAATGTTCGACATAGCTGATGAGTGCTATGCTGTTGAAAACGCCGTTGACGATCTGAAACGAAAAGCTACCGCAGTGATATTGTCAAATAATGATGACGGAGTTGCAAAATGGCTTTTAGAGCATTATATATAATGAAATCAAGTTTGGGTTAATAGGTTTTTGTAAAGTAAACATATGTGGAGAAAATTCATTGTCATTTAATCAAAAAAACTTGACACGTACATTTTTGCGTGATATTATTAAGAAGTTGTTGGTAAATTATGCTCGTTTTATTTTTTATGTAATATTTTGCTTCTATATGAGCTTTTTTACTGAATTAACCTGAGCATATACGGTAAAAAACATTAAACGACTTCACACTTTTGCTGCCCGGCGGCAGAAAGTGCGAAAGCCTCAATTAAAAAAAAGAGGTAGATAATATGCTGTTGAACAGATTCCTTCCCCGTATTGATTTCGATTCATACGAGGATTTTAAGAGTAACTTTAAAATAACTGTTCCCGAGGATTTCAACTTCGGCTACGATGTTGTGGACGAATGGGCAAAGCAAGATGAAAACAAGCTTGCGCTTGTCTGGTGCAACGATCACGGCGAGGAGAAGAAATTTACATTCCGCGAGATAAGTCTGCTTTCTAATCGTGCTGCGAATTACTTTAAAAGCTTAGGCTTGAAGAAGGGCGATCCCGTAATGATGATCCTTCGGCGCAGGTGGGAGTATTGGATCTGTGCCGTTGCTTTAAACAAGATCGGCGCTATTATTATTCCCAGTACGCTCCAGCTTACGAAAAAGGACATCGTATATCGCATCAATGCTGCGAAGGTAAGATCTATAATTTGTCTTAACGATGATTTTGTAATAGATCAGGTAGAGCGTTCGCTCCCTGAAACACCTACGATAACTCACCATATCGTAGTAGGCCAGCCACGTGAGGGCTGGGAGTTCTTTGAAGACGAGATCGAAAAATTCCCCGAAGAGTTTGAGCGTCCGAAGGACGATCAGGCAACCTCCTGGAATGACGTTATGCTCGTTTACTTCACTTCCGGTACTACGGGAATGCCGAAGATGATACAGCATAATTTCGCTCACCCTCTCGGTCACATAATTACGGCAAAATATTGGCAGCAGGTTCAGGAGAATAAGCTGCACATGAGCGTTACCGATTCCGGCTGGGCTAAATTCGGCTGGGGTAAGATCTACGGTCAGTGGATATGCGGCGCAGTCGTATTTGCATATGATATGGATAAGTTTGTTCCGAAAAATCTGCTGCAAAAAATGGCAGATTACAAGCTTACTACATTCTGTGCTCCGCCTACGATGTACAGATTCATGCTGCTTGAAGACGTTGCAAGCTTTGACCTTTCGTCGATCGAGCATTGGGCAACTGCAGGAGAACCGCTTAACCCAGAGGTCAATTCAAAATGGTTCGGCTTTACAGGGCATAATATTTATCAGGGCTTTGGTCAATCGGAAGGCCCAGTTCTGCTTGCCGATTTCCAGTGGGACGATATCAAGATCGGCTCTACCGGAAAGCCGTCGCCGCTCTACGACATAAAGCTGCTTGACAAAAACGGCGAAGAGGTCGGAGTAGGAGAAGAGGGCTGTATCTGCGTTATGGACGTTAAGAATAATCCTCCGGTAGGATTGTTCACGGGCTATTATCTCAATCCCGAAATGACCGCGGAGATCCTTCACGGGCAGTGCTACAATACATGTGATATGGCATGGCGTGACACCGAGGGATATTACTGGTTTGTCGGAAGAAACGATGACGTAATTAAATGCTCGGGATATCGTATCGGTCCTTTTGAGGTCGAGAGCGCACTTCTTGAACATGACGCCGTTATTGAATGCGCGATAACAGGCGTGCCCGACCCCGTCAGAGGTCAGGTCGTAAAGGCAACGTGCGTTATAAAGAAGAATTATGAGCCTAACGCAGCTTTGATCAAAGAATTGCAAGATCACGTCAAGCATTCGACCGCACCTTATAAATATCCGCGCGTTATCGAATTTGTTGACGAGCTGCCGAAAACATACAGCGGAAAAATCAAGCGCGCGCAGATTCGCCATGAGGACGAAGAAGCTGTTCGCGTTCGCGATAAAAATCAACCAAATCTTAAACATAAAGATCAGGAGAGCGCCGA
>CACYDO010000093.1 GCA_902773165.1 uncultured Ruminococcus sp.
CAAAAAAGTACCCAAAAAACGCGCCCAAGGAGGGGCGATCAAAGGGGGCTCGCTACAGTATGATCGCCCCTCCTTCGGAATCCTCCCCTGTCTGTAGGATAGTTTTTCGGAAATAGGCTCTCTATGTATGGTGTGTTGCTTTGAATTTGCTGTCTGTAGACTAGTTTTCGGAGATAGGCTCTCTATGTATGGTGTGTTGCTTTGGATTTGCTGTCTGTAGGATAGCAAACGTCAATAGGCTCTCTAAGTATGGTTGTGGGCTTTGGTCTGCGGCACTAATCTTAATTCGTAGCGCGGCAATTAACTATCTGTCATGCGGTCTACAATCGGAATTGCCTCCGGGCAAACGCCCGGATTGCCGATGAAAAAAAGTAGGCATTGACTTTTTTGGTGTTAGGTGTTATACTTATGGTGAAAAGGGGGAAAAGAAATGAAAAAGTTTTTTCAAAAAATGCTTTGTGCGGCTTTTGTCGCAGCAATGCTTCCGTCGGCGGCATTGTTGTCTTCTGCCGATCAGAGTAAGGATGTGCAGCTGAACGTTCCGATCAGAATTGAAGGCGTTGACGGAAATATCTATTACGATACGGTGAACGTAAGTGATTCCGATGGCGAGATAACTGCGGCTGACGCGCTTATTTTCGCCGATGAAAAAAGCGATGATATCGAGATCAAAGGCGCAGATACCGGCTACATTACAGAGATAAACGGTACGGCTGCCGGAAAATTCGGCGGTTACGACGGCTGGTATTACTGCGTTAATAACGAAGTTCCTTCCGTTGGAGTTAACGAGTTCAATCTCAAAGACGGCGACAGCCTTACGGTGTATTACGGCGGATTCCCGTGTCAGATACCGTTTTTCGATACGTCAAAGCTTGAAAGCGACGGAATTATCGTTTTCAAAAGCAATGATGAAGAATACGACGAAAACTGGAATGCAACAAAGGTAGTCAATTTCGTTACGGAAGCAGACGTAACTGTAAACGGCGAAAAGTATACTACCGATAAAAACGGCGAGATAAAGCTTGCTGACGATACGCCGGAAGGTGAACTCGACATTCAGATCAGCAAAAAGGACAGCTCGGGCGCCCCCTGCGTTCTGCGCTTTGCTCCGGATCAGACTATTTCCTATAAATCGGCAGACAGCAGTACCGACAGCATTGAAACAGACAGCGATACTGCAAGTGATCTGAACTCAGATACAGACTCTTCTGCCGATACGGAAAAAAGCTCCGATACACAGACCGATACTAAAAAAGACAGCGAAAAGGATACAGATACACAGAGCGATAATAATTCGTCTTCTAAGTCTTCGTCCTCTTCCGCAGGTACGTCTGCTTCAACAAGTACGGGAACTGTTCGTTCGTCAACAGCGGCAGCAGCAACTGCTGTAACGACGACTTCTGCGGCTGCTGCCGTTTCTTCCGACAGCACTCCTGCCGCAACAGGTGACAGAAGAACTACCTTTACTCTGATAGTTTTCGGCGCGGCGGCACTAGTCGTAATGCTTATGTTTGTGATCGGAAAGTTAAAGGGTAACAAAGAATAAATGGGTAACGCCGGCATATGCCGGCGTTAGTTTTTTTATACTGATATTCAATTAATACCTTTATAAAATTTTCGAGGATATTTTTTTAAGGCAAGGAAGAGCCGCGCGGCCGCAGGGAGTTCCGCCAACGAGCTTTGCTTAATCTCGTTCAGTTCCGGCTCGTTATAGTCAGGAATTCAGATCACATCAATATATTCATTTTTATGCGATCGCTGCATTATTACCTCTCTTCTACGATAACGCCGCTTTTTTTCAGTCGTTCTATGTATTCGTATTCAGATGCTCCGATTATTTCTCCGGGAATTACTATAGGTATCCCCGGCGGATACGCGTAAATACAGCGGCGGCTGATGTACGTTCCCTCTTTCGCTGCGTAAAGGGTAAGCTCTGCGTCGGGCAGCGCTTCAAGCTCGGCATTAGTTATTCTGAGATTCATCGGCTCGGGCAGCGGTGGAAATGCAGCAGATGAAGGAGCATATGCAAGCGTTTTGTCGATCTCCGTCAGGGCATGCGCAAGCCTTTCTAAGCCGCTCGGGGCGTCGCATACGCTCGTCATGGCAAGCGCGTATGTCGGATAAGACATTTCAAGCTCCAGTGCATATTCATCCCGCAGTCTGCGCATAAGCTCCACACCGGATATATTCGTATCGCCTGTCAGTATGACGATCTTACCCTTGTCAAAGGCGAAAAATCCGTGATTTTCAGGTGTATCGCCGCCATGGCACAGAACCTTAAGCCGGCGAAGCTCTTTCATCTTTTCGGAAAATCGGAAAAGCAGCTGCTCGTACTGCTCAAATTTGCTTTCGCTGTCTGATAAGAAATCAAAGCAGCGGTCTATTGACGCCATCAGAACATAGGAAGGGCTGCTCGTTTCAAATATCCCAAGATATTTTTCAAAACGTTTGCTGCTGATAAGATCGCCGTTTACAAACGCTGCCGCCGTCTGAGTGAGGGAAGGCAGCGTTTTGTGAAGGCTTGTAATGACTATATCCGCGCCGCACGAAACAGGCTCGCCTGTCTGCCCGAACGTACAAAAAGGAAGGTGTGCGCCGTGCGCGCAGTCTGTGATGAGCGGTATTTTTCGTGCATGGCAGACCTCGGCGATAGATTTGATATCGCTGATAACGCCCTCATATGTCGGTGATGTAATTATTACAGCCTTTGCATTCGGATTTTCTTCAATTGCAGCCGCAACGCTGTCGGGAGATATGCTGCCGCATATTCCGCTGCTTTCGGTAGGGGGATATACAAAGCGGATATCCAGCTCCGATAAAAAGCACGCATTGTACACAGATTTGTGGCAGTTCCGCGCCGCGATGATACAGTCGCCCCTGTGTGCTGTGCAGGAAATTGCAGCGAGAATTCCGCAGGTGCTTCCGTTTATCAACATATATGCGTGGCTGCTGTGGAAAATTTTCTCAGCCTTCTGTGCCGTTCTTTTTAATATCCCGTTCGCGTTATGCAGGTTGTCAAAGCCGTCTATCTCCGTTATGTCGATATCATATGGAAGGCCGCCGTTTAGCATTTTTGTATTTCGCTTATGTCCGGGCATATGTAACGGATAATTATTGCTTTCGGAGTATTCTTTAAGCGCACTATACAGGTCAGGCTTACTGCTCTTTTTCAACTCTGTCACTCCTCTCTGAAAAACACGCTGCATATAATACGCGGTAATCATTTTTCAGTAAAGAAAACCGATTACCGCGCCGATGTGTATAGTAATATGTAGATCAGTTTACAAACTGCGAAGCGTATTCGCCGAATCTATCTATCAGAATATCGGCGACATTGCCCAGAGAATCGCTTATAACAGGATTTGTCTGCGCATTTATTCCGCTGTCGCTGATGTCGATGGAAACAATATCTATTGAAACAAGCTCTCCTATGTCGGGAACATTTATACCGTAATGCGTTGGGAAACGTGCTTCAAGCGCGTCTGCATTGACGTATGCCCCCATCGTTTTCATATCGACTCTGTTAATAAAATAGCTTGCAATAGAATCCGATACCGGCAGCTTGCCTACAGAGAAATCAGAAAGCTTGAAAACTATTTCGTTATTCTCCATATGTATATCACAGTCAGCAGCGAAGCTGAACGTAAAGCTGTCGTTCGTTACGCGCATATAGCAGCGGTTAGGCTCGTTTGCCTTCAGATCAATGTAAAATTCGCTGACGCGGAAATCATCTCCCGAAGACGCAGGAGTTGCCATTCCGCTGATAAGATAGGCTATGTAATTGTTGAGATCCTCTTCGGGGATAGTGTAGTTATTTTCAAGAATAACCGCCTTTGCAAATTCAGCCGGAAGATTTGCCGAAGCCTGCGCCTTGTACATATCGCTGTCGACATCTGTAATAGCCAGCTTGAAGCACAGAAGCCCTATCAGCAGGAGAAACAAGAGAATAATGGCTAACGTCAGCAGAACCTTTTTTAAAGCATTCATTATAATTACCTCTGTAAGTGTATATATCTATAAGTGTATGTATCAGTAGTCAGC
>CACYDO010000094.1 GCA_902773165.1 uncultured Ruminococcus sp.
AAATGGTGCATCGAGAGTCTGAGCGACGCTTCGATATTCTGAATCAATTCAGACCTCTTCGGTATATACCGGGGAGGTCTGTTTGTCAAAACGATGGGGAAAACAAAATGATAATGAAAGAAAAGCTGTACCAAACTCCGAAAGGAATTATACACTATTGGACAAATGAAAAAACGGATACATCGTCGGCACCGGTTTTCCTGCCCGGGCTTACCGCCGATCACAGGCTGTTCGAGAAACAGATCGGACATTTCGGGAAGAAATACCGCGTTCTCGTTTGGGACGCTCCGGGACACGCTTCGTCGGCACCATTCGAGCTTTCGTTCTCTCTGAAAGACAAGGCGGTTTGGCTCGACGAAATTCTTCGCAGCGAGGGTATAGATTCGCCCGTTATCATAGGGCAGTCAATGGGCGGATATGTCGGGCAGATGTACTCACAGCTTTTTCCCGACAAGCTGAAAGGCTTCATTTCGATAGACTCGGCTCCGCTTCAAAGAAAATACGTGACGGCTTTGGAAATATGGCTGCTCAAAAGAATGGAGCCGGTGTACAGATATTACCCGTGGAAAATGCTCCTGCGGTCGGGTACGAAAGGCGTTTCGACAACAGCGTATGGCAGAAAGCTCATGCGCGAGATGATGATGACCTATGACGGTGACAAGGAACGCTATGCCGCGCTCTCGGGACACGGTTTTCGTATGCTCGCGGAGGCTATGGAAGCCGACCTTCCTTACGCTGTCAAATGCCCCGCCCTGCTTATCTGCGGTGAAAAAGACCACGCTGGCTCGTGTATACGATATAACAAGGCGTGGCATAGGGAAACGGGTATCCCGATCAGGTGGATAAAGGGTGCGGGTCACAACTCCAATACCGACAGACCCCGAACGGTCAACAGGATAATCGACGATTTCCTGACAGAGATATCCTTCGGTTAATACAGTAAAAAAGGAGTGCGCCTAAAACAGACACACTCCTTATTTGTTTGATATCTTTTACATCGCGCCGTCATGCTTGAATATGACCTCGAATGTCTTGAACAGTATCTTGATATCCAGTGCAATGCTCCAGTTGTTGATGTACTCGGTGTCAAGCCGCACGACTTCCTCGAAATCGGTGATATCGCTTCTGCCGCTGACCTGCCACATTCCCGTAAGTCCCGGCTTTGTCGAAAGCCTTGCACGGTGGTGATACTTGTACTTCTCCCACTCGTCGATCGTAGGGGGACGTGTCCCGACAAGGCTCATATTCCCCATCAGTATGTTGAACAGCTGGGGCAGCTCGTCAAGCGAGGTACGGCGCAGGAACGACCCTATGCCCGTGACCTGCTTGCCGTCAACTATCTTGTTGCCGATTATGCGCGGGTCAAAGTCCATTTTGAACATCATACCGTCCTTAACGCGGTTATGCGCCATAAGCTCTTTTTTACGCTCCTCTGCGTCCATATACATTGTTCGCAGCTTGTACATCTTGAATCTGCGTCCGTTCTGACCGATACGTTCCTGCTTGAAGAGTATCGGACCCGGGCTTGCTTTCTTTATCATCGGACCCACCACCGCGATCACAAGAAGCGCAACGATCGAGCCGAAGAATCCGCCTAAAATATCTATAAGTCTCTTGACCGCAAGCTGTCCGGGCGAAGTATAGTTGGTGGTTTTCGTAAGAACCGTATAACCACCGACCTTTTCCATAAAGCTCTTGCCGTCAACAGTGCTCATAGGCAGTCTGATGTGAACGGGGACAGACATCTGTCTGCACTGCTCTATCAGACCCGCAACGGTGCCCGATTCGGCTGTCTCCGAACCGATCATCGAGTTGCGGATATGGTCTTTAAGTTTGAGGGTCGTCTTAGCCTCTCCTATAGCAACGGGTTCGGGCTCTTTGATCGTTTCAAGCTCATGGAGATGCGCGGGATAGATAAAGACCTCATCGACCCACTCACGGCAGATATAATCGGCGGCGTTTTTGAGATTTGCGACTACCTCAAGCCCGCAAATCTTTTTACCGACCGCGTTCCTGTTTGTGAGGATAAGCCCTTTGTACTCAAATTCATCTGCGGGACTGATCTTGCCCAGTATCTCCTTTACCCGCCGTTCGTCGGCAACCAGTATCATTGATGTCTTTGGGCGGGAGCGTGCTATCCTTTTGACAGCCTGTTTCCACAGAATTCTGAACAGCAGCCCGAAAACAAAATGCCCTCCGAATGTCAGATACAGCACGACTCGGCTGTAACTGGTACTTGTTTTGGTTGTGAACAGGTACAGTACCATAACAGCGAATACCATAATGCACTGCTGGGCGGTGTGTATTACCTCCTGATAACTGCCGCGCTTCATAACATTGTGCATTGTATTGAAGAATGCCGCCACAAGTATATTAACGCCCGCAA
>CACYDO010000095.1 GCA_902773165.1 uncultured Ruminococcus sp.
ACCGAGGGCTTGTGCGGCACCCGGGAAGGTCTGAAATTTTTAGGTATATACTCCGATGATCTTGAATATACATACGTCTTCCCCGACGGCAGCGCCGTTACAAAAACATATAACGCCGATGATTTCTATAATTTTCAGGCAGCAGAAAATTTGTCAGAAACACCCGACGCACCGTACAGCAGCGAAATATTAAAATCAAAAAACACAGCCGTCCTTACTCTTGACAGCTGCGCTTACGATTCAGATTTCAAGGAGTTTATCTACTCCTTCTTTAACGATGTAAATAGTAATAATATCTCAAATATTATCTTAGACCTTCGCGATACAAACGGCGGTTCTTCTCAGGTGCTTGACGAGATACTTATGTACCTCGATCACGATTCCTTTAAAACTCCCGGCGGCGATCTTCGGTTAGGTCCTTACACCATGCACTGGGATTCAGAGGAAACAAAAATCATTAAGATGGACGTGGAAACGATCTATACAGGCAGACTTTATGTGCTGACTTCTTACGATACCTTTGGTTCGGGTACTCTCGTTGCAGCAGAACTGAAGGATAACGGCTTTGCTCTGACAGCAGGCGAACCGTGCGGCGATCTTCCCGAATGCTACGGCGATGTAGCCGCATTTCAGACGCCGAATTCCGCTATTACATTTCAGATACCGACAAAGCACTTCGAGCGTATAGATCAGACTAAAGCTGACGAACCGCTTCTTCCCGATTATCCATGCGAAAAACAGGACGCTTTACTCACCGTTCTTGATATCATTTCCGAAAACAAATAGGTTACCCCTATTGCTGATTGGGAAACTAAATGATCGTGAATAAACAGCTTATCTCTCCGCAACCCAACCTACCCCGGCATAGTTTACAATAATCGTTAATTATCACCATATTAATAAAGAGGTGCAGCCCAGTTGCCGCACCTCTTTTTTTATTCTAAAACTGCAAATATATAAACGGATTAAACGTAGATGAGGCAAGCGATACTATACACATCACAAGCATAACCAGCGACACTGCATAAGAGCCGTACTCAATTGCCGCAGCTCCTTTTTTGCCTGCGGAAAGCTTCTTTTCAACAAGCTGTACAGCAGGCGCGGAAAATATCACCGCAAGTATCAGTATTACAACAAAAAATACGCTGAACTGCTGCGTAAATGCCGCAAGTGAAGCTGTCGTTACGCTGAATCCCGTAAACATCTTCGAAATAAATATACCTGCTTTGGAGAGATTTTCCGCACGGAAAATTACAAACGTTATGCATACAACAAGAAGCGTGTATATGCGCTTTACAGGTCTGAATTTTATCTTCTCCAAAGGAATTATTTTATAGCTTTCAAGCATAAGGAACAGACCGTGAGCCAATCCCCAGACAACAAAAGTCATATTAGCGCCGTGCCAAAGACCGGTAAAGAAAAATACCGTTATCTTATTAAGCGCTGTTCTGAGTTTGCCTTTTCTGTTTCCTCCAAGCGGGATATAGAGGTATTCCTTAAACCATGAAGAAAGAGAGATATGCCATCTTCGCCAGAAATCCTGCATACTGTCAGCCGTGTATGGATAGTTAAAATTCTCCTTAAACGAGAATCCAAGCATATGCCCCAGACCTATCGCCATGTCGCTGTAACCGCTGAAATCGTAATAAATCTGCAGCGTGTAGGCAATGCCGCCCAGCCAGCAGGTCAGCGCGCTCATGTCTGCCGTTTGCAGCGCAAACATCGCGTCACTCACCGCCCCCACCGTATTTGCGATAAGAACCTTTTTTGAAAGACCGATAATAAATCTGCGAATTCCGTAAGCAGTATCATCAACGGTCAGCTTTCTGTTGTCTATTTGCCGGGCAATGTCGTAATACTTGACGATCGGTCCTGCTATCAGCTGAGGAAACAGTGAGATATACAGAAGTACGTTGAGGAAATTCTTCTGCACAACGGAATTATCCTTATAAACGTCGATCACGTAGGAAAGTATCTGGAATGTAAAGAACGATATACCTATCGGCAGTCTGATATGCGGTACGGGAAGATCGACAGGCAGAACTGCGTTTATAGTTTCAACAAAAAATCCTGCGTACTTGAAGACGCAAAGAATACCTATATTGAAAATAACCGACAAAACGAGCCAGAGCTTTTTGTGATTTTTAACGTGTGCGATCATTCTTGCAAAAATATAGTTTGCAAGAACCGAACCGATCATCAAAAACACTGTCACAGGCTCGCCGAACGCATAAAATAACAGACTGATAATTATCAGCCATATATTTTTCGCCTTTACCCCCGGTACAGCCAGATATATCAGGTACGAAACAGGAAGAAATATAAATAAAAATACGGTTGAACTGAATACCAAGCTATCACCTACTCTCTGCTGCAAAACAAAAGAGAGAACGAGAAAATCCTCCCTCGTTCTCTCGAAGCGTTAAAAGCATTAAATTAATATTATTGCTGAACTATTGCGATAGTGATAGCTGCTACGTAGCCATCTTCAACGTAGAATTCAAGGTAACGGCTGCCGCTTGCGGAATAGTATCTGTATGTGCTTACGCCAAGCGTTGTGTAACCGTCGCCGTAAATTTCTACCACATCGTCGAACGACGAACCGAGAGATATGCCCTTCTCTGTTTCAACAGAGGCAGATGTAAGAGAGATCGTGCATAAGGTATATGAGCCGTCTACTTCGGGATAGCCCTGGAGCTCTATCTCGTCGTAAGTATAGACCCTTATCGTGCCGCCTGTTGTGCAGGGCTGACCCTCAGTCACATAATTAGCTTCACCAATTTCAGCAATAACGCTGTCCATGTCCTCGCCCAGAGTTATCATGCTGCCGCCATATGTGAAAACAAGATCATCGTACTCGTTGAAGGGGTCTGAGCCTTCCTTTGAGCCTTCGGAATCGGTATCATTCTCTGTATCCCCTTTCTCCGTATCCATATCCTCAGAATCGGTAGAAAGCTCAGTGTCTGTATCGCTGAGAAGATCTGAATCCTTCTCCGTATCAAGCTCTGTATCTGTCTGCTTCTCGGAATCTGTTTCCGAATCATCATCAACAATGAAGCTTACAGTAGATTTTGAAGATGCTGATTTTGAAGACGCTGATTTTGAAGATGTTGAGTTGTTGGAAGGAACGATTATCGTTCTTGTTGCACGTGAGCTTGTTGTCTTACTCGAATTATTGGAATTCTTTGAAGCTGCCGACTTGCTTGAAGCAGCCTTGCTCGAAGCTTCCTTCTTAGAGGATTCTTCCTTTTTAGAGCTTTCCTTCTTCTCGGAATCTGTAGCAGCGGCCTTCTTTTCTTCCTTCTTTGACTCTGTGCTTTCGGACTCCTCTTCTTCTGTATCCTCCTGAGAAGCGTCGCTGTCGGAATAAAGAACTCTTGTGTCGTCGTTGTACTCCACCTTATCCTTGCTGCCGCATGCTGTCATTCCTGTAAGAAGCATTGCTGCTGCCAAGGAAACAATGATTAATTTCTTCATACTGTTTCGCCCTTTCTTAATTTCTTCATTAAGCGTCAGAATTGTTTATAAAATTCTCAACCAACATTAATTATACTCAATTCTCGTCAATTGTAAATACCCCAAGAGAATTTGTACAGATATATTCATTGCCATTTTTTACATATGCGTATATCTCGTAGCTGCCCGGAATGAGCTGTGATTTATCCGCTGTAAGAGAAAAGCCGTAATCGCTGTCGCCGTCTTCATCTCCAAGCAGCTCGGCTTCATATATAGGGAACGCCTCATATCCGTAAACAGCGCCGTCAGTTTCAAGCGTTACGAATATGTCGCTGTCGTCTGCAAAATATCTTTCGTTGAGAACGCCGTATATCCGCAGCTTACGCTTTTTGTCGGATATCTCGCAGATATTATTATCGCTCTCGTCAACTGACGCGGAAAAGTCCAACGCCCTTGCAGGTGCGTCCATTATCGGCGCGGCAGATGTGATATTTTTAAGATTTCTCTCAACGATCTCCAGTATAACGCAGTCGGCATTTACCTCGTCGGCAAGAGACGTCACGTAAGGCGTTTGCCTTGAAAAAGCAGCATTTGCCGAATTCTGCGCAGCATACGGATAAAACGCTCTTCCGAAGGAATCACGGTACATAAGCAGATTTGTTCCGTCTGCGGCAGCGTCGCTTTTCGTTTTTATAAGAAGATCGTCGGAGTCGTTAAAAGCTCCTCTGTACTCAAAGGTAAAATCTATATCCGAAACTGACTGCTCTGAAAGTCTTTCATAAGAAGGGAAAAGCATTCCGTCAAGATCGGCATGCCACACATTTTCAAGATGAAACTCTGCGCCCGAAAAATCGTCGTGTTCTATTCCAAGAGCGTCGGCAGCTGCGTTATACGCAAGCAGTGCGCCCTCATTCGTCCAGTGAGAATCTCTTGTCTGATAAAGCACATGATCGCTGCTGCGAAAAAGCGGTACTATATCCAAGCAGTTAACTCCGCGCTCCTCTAAAAGGCTGTTAAGCCGCTCACGGTTTGACGCCTTCTCGCTTTTAATATACCTTGCAGGCATATTTTCACTGTAAACAGAGTTTTTATTCGGTGCACAGAAAAACAGAAAGCTTCTTCCGTCGTTTTCGAAATGCTCCTGCAAAAGCTCCAGAGTTTTTGCCGTGTTGCAAAGCTTGCGCCCGGTCATCTCGTTTGTACCGGTATAGTCGCCGATCGTTTCGGCATAATAAAGCCAGTCGTTTTTTCCAACGACTACCTTTTCACTGGAAGACGTTTCAAACAGCTCGCTTTTCATCAGACTGTCCAGCGTAACAAGCTGACTTCTGAACGCAAAATGCTCGGAGAAGAATGTTTCGAACTGATTTCCCCAGTCGGTATTGATTTTACCGTCTTCGAAAAAAACAGGCATCTCAGAGAGCTGCCTGTTTTCTGCACTTTCGTTGCTTCCGGCAAATGGCATACACAGAAGCGGCGCTGTACAAAGAGCAGTAAAAATTGATATATAAATGATCTTTGTTGTTTTTTTCATGCTTATCTGAATTTATCAATATGTCGGATTAACGAAATGATTCATTGTGTAACCGCAGGAGGCGATATAACCGAGGGACACGCCGTGTAAGCCGTGAACTCCGTCATATGTAAGCCACTCGCCGTTTACATATATCTGATTGTAGCAGTGCAGACTTGTGTAGAAGCCCGTACCGACAACAAGTCTTGTCGTATAGCCTGCTCTCTGGAGAAGAACGTCCATAAGAGCAGCAAAGTGATAGCATGCGCCGTATCCTCTGTTATAAGCAAACGCTGCGATAGCGCCCCAATCTGCTGCGTAAGGATTTGAATATACCATCGGTTCGCTTACGTAAACGTAGCTTACATGCCCCATAACGTAATTCAGAAGAGAAGAAGCGTTCGTGCCGACCTGAGCGATAATGTCATCTGCAACGTATTTGATGGTAGCGGAATTTACAGTCGTGAGCTTATAGCATTTGCCGTCTTCTGTAACTCTGTACTGACCGACCTTCGTATCAGTGAGCATTTTTGCGTCGTCATCGAAGTAATACTGATCGTTTCCGATAGAAGTCAGACCGACAGCCGCTTTGCCGTCGTCGCCAAAATAATACTTGCTTCCGTCGATATCCTGCCAGCCTGTAACATTGAAGCCGTTTTCTGTTTTGTAGTAAATATCCGAGCCTTTCTTGAAGAAGCCTGTGCGAATAGTTCCATCGTCCTCGAAGAAATACTTTTCCCCGTCGATCTCAGCCTCTCCCGTTGTATTCTTACCGTTAAGAAGATAAGCCTTAAAGCCGTCTATTGTGTACCAGCCCTTCGTCATAACGCCGTTATCCTCAAAGATGTACTCAGAGCCGTCAATATTCTGTGTACCGGTAGACATAATGCCGTCATCAGCGAAGTGATAAACGAGGTTTTCGATAGTCCTGAAGCCCTTCTGGATAAATCCGAAATCGTTCTTATAGATCGTACCGTTTTCTGTTTTGACAAAGCCTGTTTCAAAAGTACCGTCTTCATCAAAATAATATCTCTCGTCACCGATCGAATAAGCGCCTGTTGCGGCGCCGTCCTCGGTAAAGTAATAGCGATCATCGCCAAAGCTTGCCCAGCCTAAGATCTGCTTTCCGTCCTCTGCGAACGCAAAAAGCCTATTGCCGATCTTTTCAAGACCCTCTGCAAGCGTTGTTTCATTTATGAAATAATACTTATCTCCGTTTATCTCCTGCCAGCCCTTAGCAGCAGCGCCGTTATCGCTGAAATAATAATTATTTCCGTCGATCTCCGTCCAGCCTGTTGCATAACCGCCGTCTTCGTAAAGCATATAATGTCTGTCGCCGATCAATACAAAGCCCTTCTGCTGATCGAGCTCTGCGTCGAAATAGTATGTTTTTCCGTCAATATCAGCAAAACCGTTTGCAGCTACGCCGTTCACACCAAAGTAGCAGTGCTTGCCGTCGATATCCTGCCAGCCTTTTACAGTTACATTATTATTAAGATAGAAGCTGTGACCGTAAGCTTCGACCCAGCCCTCAGCAGCCTTGCCGTCGTTGTAAAGCGTGTAGCCGCCCTCAGCTTCGACCCAGCCGTCAACGAGAACGCCGTCCTCTGTAATCGTTACAGACCTGTCGTCAACGCTTGCGCTGCCCTTTAAGAGAAGACCATTCTCACCGAAAACGCAAATAAAGCCTTCTACGTTAAAAATGCCTTCGGGTTTTGTACCGTCCTCTTCTTCTGCGTAGATATTGCCGTCTTTATCGGCAAACCACTTAACGGATATTTTCTTGTCGATCTCCACAGAAAGAACGCTGTTCAGATCGTCCGAGCAGCGAAGAATTTCGAGAGCGTCCGCCGAAGTAACGATACCGTCAAAGTCAACATCTGCAAGCTCAAACTCAACAGGCGTACTCTGAGGGAAGAACGGCATTCTCAGCGCGCTGAATGCGTCAAAGGAAGTGATAACGCCGTCGCTGTCTATATCGCCGAAAAATTTGCGTTTAAATGCTTTCGGAGCGTTCTTAAGCGGAGATTCCGTCTCCTTCAAAGGCTCGTCCGGAACATCAGGGGTATCGGGAGTATCCTCTGTATCCTTCTTATCTGCAATATCTTCTGTATCTTTATCGGCTTCGGCATTGTCAGGAGTATCCTGTGTTTCATTTACGGGAACATCGGGAGTATCAGCCGTTTCCTTTGCAGCAAAGGAATGCAAAGCGCTGCCGGAAAACTCAACAACGAGCTCATCACCCGAAGGAACATCTTCGACCTCGGAAATGCGCGTCATATTAGACGGATTAGCAGCAGCACGCAGGGTTGTAACGTTCGGCATATCGGGGATATTTGCAACGTCAGTCTTTTCGTTATAATATGATACGTTTATCATATCGGGGATATTGTTGATATCAAGAGGACCTGCGGCATTAGCAGGTGAATTCACCCAATTATTAATGGTAACATTCATATCAGGGATCTCGGAAAGATCGTATCTCACGGACATTTCCGGAATATCGCTCACTTTAGTGAAATCAGGAATTGCAGAAACGCCTGTATCTGCCGAAGCGTTTACTGCGCAGGCGCCTGTTGCGATCGCTGCCGTAAAGATCAATGTTACATATTTTTTGCAAGCTTCCGTCATGGTAAATCCCCCTCAAGACCACGCAAAATACTCTTCGCGTTAATTTTTCATATATTAATTTTAAAATATAATTTTGTTTTGTCAAAGGGTTACAATTTTCGTTATTTATTACCTTTAACACTCTAACTATAGCACATTTCAACAAATTTGTAAATAAAAATTTAGTAGAATTAACAGTAACCCGTCCAAAAATATTTGTAAATTTTTTCCATCATGCGCCCACGCGGGCGCAG
>CACYDO010000096.1 GCA_902773165.1 uncultured Ruminococcus sp.
AGGGGCGATCAAAGGGGGCTCGCTACAGTATGATCGCCCCTCCTTCGGAATCCTCCCTGTCTGTAGGATAGTTTTCGAAAATAGGCTCTCTATGTATGGTGTGCTGCTTTAGATTTGCTGTCTGTAGGATAGTTTTTCGGAAATAGGCTCTCTATGTATGGTGTGTTGCTTTAGTTTTGTTGTTTGTCGGATAGTTCTAGACAATAGGCTCTCTATATATGGCGTTGGCTCTGGATTTCTTGTTTGTAGAAATAGTCGCTGTATTTCTTCACTATTCTTCATTTTCTTTCTCCTCTTACATTGCTTTTTTTGCCGGATTGTATTATAATAATATGGAATGAGCAAATTTATATATGTTCATCGCTATCGACATTGTGTTTATCTACTTTCCCTAACAGGCACGGTATTAAGCAGAGTAAGTACAAGACGCGGAGAATGATTACGCTGTGCGATAAGGTACAGTCGGCAATAAAGCAATAAGTAACAAACGCGGAGACTGACTACGCTGTGCGATAAATTACAATCGGAACTGTCAGCGGCGACACGCCGCCTGGTTTGACTAATGGGGTGAAGTGTGATATAATACGCTGTGTGTTTTATGCCGCTTGGCGGTGAGCAATCGCAACAGAATGGTGGGGAAGAATTATGAGAAGCGTTATCGGATTTGCAAACGAAGAAGCAGCGGTAATGGAGTTGAGCCGTATGTACAGACAGTACGGCTATAAGCATTTTAAAATGAGTAAATTTGAGGAGTATGAGCTTTATTCTCAGAATAAAGATTTCCTCCTCGGCAGCAGCGTCATTACGTTTACCGATACGAACGGAAGCCTTATGGCGCTTAAACCGGACGTTACCCTTTCTATCGTCAAAGGCTCGAACGATACGTTCTATGAGCCGGAAAAGGTTTATTACAGCGAAAATGTGTTCAGAGTTGACGCAGGTACTCACCGATTCAAGGAAATTATGCAGATCGGTCTGGAGTTTATCGGCGATCTCGATACATACAGCGTAAGCGAGGTCATTTTGCTGGCTAAGAAAAGCCTGAACGCCGTTTGTGAGCGCAATATCCTAGATATCTCGCATATGGGATTTTTGCAGGGTCTGCTTGAAAATGAAGCTCTTTCCCGTAAGCAGACAAATCGTATTATTGAGTGTATCAGATCGAAAAATACGGTCGAAATGGAGAATTGCTGCAAGGAGTTCGGCGTTAGCTTCGAGATCGCAAATGCACTGAAAACTCTTACGAGTATTTACGGCGCGTTCTCAAAATGTATTGAGGAGCTTAAAAATATCAGCGTCAACGAAACGACCGATAACGCCGTTTCCGAGCTTGAAAGCATTTACAGCTTCTTAGACAGCTGCGGCTGCGCCGGCGGCGTTAACCTCGATTTCTCGATCGTCAATGACCTGAATTATTATAACGGCGTTATCTTCCACGGCTTCGTGGACGGCGTTCCCAACAGCGTTCTTTCCGGCGGCAGATACGACAATCTTATGCGCAAATTTGGCAAGAAATCAGGCGCGGTCGGCTTTGCGGTCTACCTCGATCAGCTTTCGCGGCTTATGCGAAACGGCAATGAGTTTGACGCCGACGTTCTGATCGTTTATGACGAAAAATCTGACCTGACAACGCTTGCGCATACCGTGGAGGAGCTTACGAAAAACGGAAAAACCGTGCGCGCGCAGAAGGGCTCGCAGAGCGGTTTCAAATATAAAACGCTGATGAAGATAAACGGCACGGAGGTACAGGAAGTTGAAGCAGATGATTAACGTAGCTCTCCCGAAGGGAAGACTCGGCGAAAAGGTACTCGCAATTTTCGAGCAGGCAGGCTATGAGTGCCCTGCTATCCACGAGCAGAACAGAAAGCTCATTTTCGAAAATGAGGAAACAGGCGTGAGATATTTCTGGGTAAAGCCGTCTGATGTTTCTATCTACGTCGAAAGAGGGGCGGCGGATATCGGCGTTGCAGGAAAGGATATCCTGCTTGAATATGCCCCCGATGTTTACGAGCTTTTTGATCTCGATATCGGCAAATGCAGAATGGCTGTCGCGGCATGCAAGGGCTTTCGCGACAACACTGAGCGCACGCTGAGAGTTGCAACGAAGTTCCCCAATATCGCTCAGAAATTTTATTCAAAAAAGGGCAGGGATATCGACATTATCAAGCTCAACGGCTCTATTGAGATTGCTCCGGTCCTCAGAATGTCCGACGTTATCGTCGATATCGTAGAAACGGGTACTACGCTTAAAGAAAACGATCTTGAGCCGATAGAAACGATCGTTCCGATAAGCGCAAGGCTGATATCAAACAAGGTCAGCTTTAAATTTAAGCACAAGGAGATCACAGAGCTTGAAAAGCGTATAGAGAGCTTTTGCAAAACGAAAGGATAAACGGTTATGATAAAAATTTACGATACTAACGAGATCAGCATAGCCGACGTTTTGAAGCGCGAGGTTTCAAAAAGCGGCGTTGAGGATATCGTTTCCGATATTATTAAAAATGTGCGCGAAAACGGCGATGACGCGCTGAAGGAATACAGCAGGAAATTCGACAAGGCGGAGCTTGATTCTCTGGAGGTTTCCGATGAGGAGATCGAAGAGGCTTTCACCGCTGTTGACGAGAAATTTATCGCCATCATCAAAAAAGCTAAGGAAAATATAGAGAATTTCCACAAGCACCAGGTGCGCAATGATTTCGTTGTAAACAGCGAAAACGGAATTATCCTTGGGCAGAGGGTCATTCCGATAGAAAAGGTCGGTCTTTACGTTCCGGGCGGCACAGCGCCGCTGCCGTCTACCGTCCTGATGACTGCCGTTCCGGCTATGATCGCAGGAGTCAGCGAGATCGTTATGACTACGCCGCCGAACGCTCAGGGCAAGGTCAATCCCGTGATTCTTGCTGCCGCGAAGATCGCAGGAGTTGCAAGAATATTCAAGGTCGGAGGCGCTCAGGCAGTCGCTGCGCTTGCTTACGGCACGCAGAGTATCCCGGCAGTTGACAAGATCGTAGGCCCGGGAAACGCGTTTGTTGCGGAGGCGAAAAAGCAGGTTTTCGGCAAGGTCGGAATCGACATGATCGCAGGTCCGAGCGACATCTGTGTAGTTGCAGACGGCACTTGCAATGCGCGTATCGTTGCGGCGGATATGCTTTCTCAGGCGGAGCATGACAAGCTTGCGACAGCTGTTCTTATTACGGACAGCAGGGAGCTTGCGCTTGCTGTCAGCGAGGAGATAGAAAAGCAGCTGAGCGTACTTCCGCGAGAGGAGATCGCGAGGACGTCTATCGACAACAACGGAAAGATCTATATTGCAGAAAGCATAGAAAAAGCGATTGAAATTGCTAACGAGGTAGCGCCGGAGCACCTGGAGATCTGCGTGGATAATCCGTTTGATTACTTGGGCAAGGTGAAGAATGCCGGAAGTGTATTCTTAGGGAAAAACTGCCCCGAACCGCTTGGAGATTACTATGCAGGTCCGAATCACACACTGCCGACGAACGGAACGGCGAGATTTTCAAGTCCGCTTTCGGTAGATGATTTTGTAAAGAAGACGGCGTTTACGTATTACACGGAGGACGCTCTGAACAGAGTGTGTGATGATATAGCGTACTTTGCGGAGCAGGAGCAGCTCAGCGCACACGCAAGGAGCGTAGTAGCCCGCCGGGCAG
>CACYDO010000097.1 GCA_902773165.1 uncultured Ruminococcus sp.
ATTCCGCAGGCAATGCTTACGTAATTCTTGCGGTTGCTTCTGTGGTCAAAAAACGTGAACAGAAAGCCGATCAGGGGAATAATCATATACATAAGACCGAACCAGAGATTTCGGTAAACAGGGTGATCTGCACCCATACTGCCAAAAGCCAGGTTAAGTCCGGTCATGGAGATAAGCTCCTCTTTGCCGTCAACCTCAATGTATGCGTAGGCAAATGTAGTAGAGAGCATATAAGCGCACACAACGTACATGCAAATGAGCGCGCGGCGAATATTCCTGCAGCGTTTAGTTTCTTCGTATTTCATTTATATCTTACCGCAGAAGCCTTTCTTGTAGGATTCGATCGTTTCCTTTATGATCTTTACCGCCGCATTTCTGTCCTGAACCTCGTCTACAGCCGTTTCTTTGTTTTCAAGCGTCTTGTAAACTGTGAAGAAATGGCACATCTCGTCGAAAATGTGCTTCGGCAGCTGAGAGATATCGGTATATTCATTGTACGTAGGGTCATTGAAGGGGATAGCGATGATCTTTTCGTCATTTCTTCCGTTGTCGATCATTTTAATAACGCCGATGGGGTAGCAGCGAACGAGAGTAAGCGGTTCGATTTGCTGAGAGCAAACCACAAGAACGTCCAACGGGTCTTTATCGTCTGCGTATGTACGGGGGATAAATCCGTAGTTTGCAGGATAATGAGTAGAAGTATACAGAATTCTGTCGAGAATAAGCATACCTGTCTGCTTGTCAAGCTCGTATTTGAGCTTACTTCCTTTTGATATCTCAATGCAGGCGACAAAATCCTCTGCCGAAATGCGATCTTCACTTATATCATGCCAGATATTCATAAACATTCCTCCGAATAATAAAGATTTTAATATCCTTCTAAAGCTTTATTATAATACATTTTCAGCAGAATTTCTACACTACAGGTCATATATTTTTAAAATTTACAAATTTGTTACTTTTATTGAAGGCTGCATTTGTTTATATTCATTCTGATTATTTCGCAGCTGCAAAAGCCTACGGCATGTTATAGCAGTGTATAACCGGAATGCTTTGTGTCATATTTTTATAAATTGCTGAAATTAGTTGACATATGGGTCATAAATCTTGTATAATATACGAGAAATTGAAGGTGACCTATAGATGAAATTCAAGTCAATAATACTAATAATAGCGTTAGCGGCGGCTATATTCGGTGCATTTCCGGCAGCCGCCGAAGAATATGATATCGAAAACGAGATCGCAGTGCAGAGCAGCGGTCTGGCTTTTCGCGGCTTTGAATACGCAGAGCTTACTAACAATACCGTAGAAATAACGGGATACATAGGCTACGATGAAGCAGTTCAGATACCTTCGGAGATAGGCGGCAAGGCTGTTGCTTATATCGGTCAGAACGCTTTTAAATCATGCAATACAATAAAAAGAGTGATGTTCCCGAAAACCGTGACGGCAATAGGGAAATGGGCGTTTTCCGGCTGCTATGCGCTTGAACATCTGGATTTTTCCGATAACAGTACGCTTTCCTCTATCAGCGGCTATGCCTTTGCAGGCTGCCCGAGACTAAGAGCCGTAACGCTGCCTGATTCTTTGCTGACGATAGGCGAAGGCGCATTTTCGGGCTGCGGAATCTTGTCTAGCGTGCTTGTTCCCGATTCTGTTTTATCTATTGGCGAAGGAGCATTTTACTCATGTCCCAAGCTGACGATCTTGTGCGAGAAGGATTCTGCTGCCCAGGATTACGCGGTCACTAATTCAATTCGCTGCGTTACTGCCGAGTTATCGAAAAAGACGATCTCGGGTGACGTTGACGAGGACGGCGCAGTTACCTCGTCGGACGCCGTAACGCTGCTCAGGTGCAGCGCAGGAATGGAAACGGTAAGCAGAAAAATTATGAAGTTTGCCGACATCGACGGTGACGGCTCTCTTACTGCCACAGACGCGCTGTTGATTTTGCGCTTGTCGGCAGGTCTGTAGAGATCACTTTTTTTAAACGAGTTTTTTCATTTTATTGAAATTCAAGCGAAAACGTGTTAAAATAAAAGAATAAAGCGATAAGAGCTGTCTTATCATCATAATCATAAAGGACTGAATAAGAATGAGTAAAGCAAAATTTTACATTACGACACCGATCTATTACCCGTCCGGCAATCCGCATATCGGTCATTGCTACACGACAGTTGCATGCGATTCTATCGCGCGCTATAAGAGAATGCAGGGCTATGACGTTATGTTTCTCACGGGAACGGACGAGCATGGTCTTAAAATAGAGCAGAAGGCTAAGGAGCAGGGTATTACTCCGAAGCAGTATGTCGATGAGATCGTTGAGATCTTCAAAAAGCTCTGGAAATATATGAATGTCGATTATGACCGCTATATCAGAACTACGGACGATTATCACGTTGAAGCCGTTCAGAAAATTTTTACAGCCCTCTACGAAAAGGGTTACATCTATAAAGGCGAGTACAGCGGAAATTATTGTACCCCCTGCGAGAGCTTCTGGACCGACAGTCAGCTCGATGAAGACGGCTGCTGCCCCGAGTGTCACCGCCCTGTAAAGCAGGCTAAGGAAGAGGCGTATTTTATGAAAATGGCGCCCTTCGCCGAAAGACTTGAAAAGCTGCTCACAGAAACCGATTACCTGCGCCCGAAAACAAGAGCAACAGAGCTTGTTAACAACTTCATCAAGCCCGGTCTGGAAGATCTTTGCGTGTCGCGTAACTCCTTCAAGTGGGGCATTCCCGTTCCCTTTGACAAGGATCACGTTGTTTACGTGTGGGTAGACGCGCTTTCCAACTATATTACCGCGCTTGGCTACGACAATAACGCTTACAACGATTACGATAAATTCTGGCCTGCCGATGTTCACATGGTAGCTAAGGATATCATGCGTTTCCACGCGATCACATGGCCGGCTATCCTTATGGCTCTTGATTTGCCTATTCCAAAGCACCTTGCAGTTCATGGCTGGATTACGTTTAACGGTCAGAAAATGAGTAAATCTCTCGGCAATGTCGTAGACCCGTTCGTTCTCGGCGAACGCTACGGCGCTGACGCTATTCGTTACCATATTCTCAGAGAAATGGCTCTCGGTTCTGACAGCTCATTCTCCAACGAGATCATGATAAACCGCATAAATACAGACCTCGCCAACGGCCTTGGAAACCTTGTTTCACGTACAGTGGCAATGGTTGAGAAGTATTTCGGCGGTACTCTCCCAACTGAAAGAGAACACGGCGAATTTGACGACGAGCTTATTGCAGAGGCTTCCTCGCTTCGCGACAGGGTAGACGAATACGTGGAAAACACGCAGCTGAACAACGCGCTTGCAGAGATATTCAAGCTGGTTTCGCGTGCAAATAAGTATATTGATGAAACTACCCCCTGGATTCTCGGCAAGGACGAGAGCAAAAAAGCGCGCCTTGCATCTGTGCTGTATAATCTTCTTGATACTATCAGAATTGCCGCAACACTGCTTTCTGCGTTTATGCCGACTACAATGCCGCTTGTATTTGAGCAGATAGGCGCGTCAAAGGAGATCGCTGTTTACGATAATGCAGGAGAATTCGGCAAGCTTCCGCTCGATGTAACAGTTAAAAAGGGCGCGGCTATCTTCCCGAGAATCGACGTTGAAAAGGAGATAGACGAGCTTAACGAGATCGTTAAAAAGAACGCAGAAAAGGCAAAGGCCGCCGAAAGCGGAGAGGCAAAGAGTGATAAGCCCGAGGGTGTTGCTCTGATCGGTATCGACGATTTTGCTAAGGTGGAGCTGAGAACCGCAAAGGTAACTGCATGCGAGCCGGTTAAAAAGTCTAAGAAGCTTTTAAAGCTTACTCTTGACGACGGCAGCGGCACACGAACAGTTGCTTCGGGTATTTCGCAGTATTACAAGCCCGAAGAGCTTATCGGTCATACTGTTATTATTGTTGCTAACCTTAAACCTGCAAAACTCTGCGGCGTTGAAAGTCAGGGTATGATACTTGCGGCAGACTGTGCTGACGGCAATGTTAAGGTCATTTTTGCTGACGATATCCCGGCAGGCAGCAAGGTGAGATAAATAAAAAAATCCAGACTTGCAGGTGGGTCATAAACGATTAAAAAACAACGTATTTACGTGATACGATTTGCTTAAAACGAGTTTTTTGGGAAATCGAAAATGTCATTTCCGCTAATTATATTGATTTTTGTTGCATA
>CACYDO010000098.1 GCA_902773165.1 uncultured Ruminococcus sp.
CCGACACTCCGCAGAATGAGCCGGATCATGCATTCTCACAAGAGGAATATTCATGGTCGTCGGAAAACAATGATGATCTTGCCTTGGCAATAAAGTGCGCGGACGGTTCTTCTAAGATACCGACAGGTATAATGCTTGGCGATGATATAGTTGACGAAAACTACTATTCGGTAACAGAAACCGAAGACGGACTCATCATCACTTTTAGCGCAAAATATCTGAAAAAATTCAGTACGGGAGTGTACCCGGTTTCTGTCAATTTTAATGGCGGTGCGGTCGAAACAACGATCAGCATTGTAAATGAAACTGATGGTTCCGACGATACCCCCAAAGGCACCGCCGGTGACCTCGACGGCGACGGGCAGATCACTGCGGCGGACGCGCTGAGTATCCTCCGAGCAAGCCTCGGCATGGAGCAGCTGACGCCCGAACAGACCGCTCTTGCCGACGTTGACGGCGACGGCACCATTACCTCCGCCGACGCACTCGCCGTACTTCGCTACAGCGTAGGTATGGGCGACGGCGGAAATGTTGGAAAACCGATAACATAACAAATTAAGACAGAGCCTTTACATTTTCTTTTATGGAGAATGTAAAGGCTCTCTTTTTGCAAGATTTGTCCTGTATGGAGTTTTATGCCTTGAAGCATAAAGCTACCCTCTGAATTATAAAAAAGCTCACAGAAGCACACGGACAATAACAGGCATAACATGCCATTTGAAGGAAGCATTAAAGCGCACCCGTATCGTTAAGTTGTGAGCTTTTTCTTTTCCTGAAAAAATAAAAAGCCCTTGATGAATTTTCCCTTGTCCTGCTCCAAAACCTGCGCTTTGATAAAAAAGCCTGCTTTTCCGTGTAACACCGACGTATTTTAAGCCTATCTGAATAGGTTTGATTGTTGGATTTATTATCATAATCGGTTTCCGTATCGACTTCTTTGCTCGTGTCCGTATCCGAATCGCTATCGGTTTCGCTGTCACTATCAGAGCTTTCAGTATTGAAAAATTTATTTGTACATATTATCTGTTCACTTCTCTGCCAGATACCTTTTCAGCAGAAAAGCAAGAAAATAAGGGAATGTATAGAACTTGCCGTTGAAACCAATATTTCTGTTCGCCAGCTTGATTCCATACTTTATGTCGGAATAGGTATCTTTATTTATCAGATTGTTGAGTGATGCGGTAGCGCTGTCGTTTGCTTTCACCTCAACGGGTATAAGCGACGACTTATCCCGCATAAAGAAATCCATCTCTATGGTCGATTTTTCATTGCGGAAAAAATACAGTCCGCAGCCCTGTTTTACAAGAATATCGGCGACAATATTCTCGTATATAGCGCCTTTGTAGGTGTTGAAGTTTTTATTGTCCCGCAGATCCTGCTGCGCTTCATCGTCCAACGACGCGATAAGCAAACCGGTATCTCTGAAATATATCTTGTAATTATCGGGATTGTAATTGCCCTTAAGCGGAAGCTCGGGCAGCTCCATACAATAGCAGATATTTATAATACCTGCGTCGGCAAGCCAGTCTGCCGTCCCGACATAATCGCGGTTTCTTGCGCTCTTTGCTACCTTTGAGATCTGAAATTTCTTATTGCTTTTTCCGAGAAAAACGGGTATCTTTCGATATATATTGAGTATCTTCGCTTTATCCAAACCCACGGCATATTTGGTAATGTCTTCCTCGTAGTCAAGAAGGATCTGCTTTTGCATTTTCAGCGTGCCGCTGTAATTGTTTTGGGTAACAAAAGCGTTGACGATCGCGGGCATACCGCCGATGACCATGTACTCCCTGAACGCCTCCATAACAACATTAAATTCGGTATTTGACAAAGGCGTGACCTCGAACATATGTCTGAACAGATCGTCGATCAGCGTATCCGAATATCCCTTTGCCCAAAGGAATTCCTCGAAGTCCATCGAGTGCATTTCGTAATTCTCTTTATTGCCGACGCTATTTGATTCGATCTCTTGATAATTTATTCCCATCAGCGAGCCGGAGCAGATAACGTCGTAGCGTCCGTCTTGATTGAACGCTTTCAGGCTTGTGGCACAGTTCGGGCAGTCCTGCAATTCGTCAAAAAAGATGAGCGTTTCATAAGGAATGATCTTGACATCGGGATCGTGCAGCGTGATATTTTTAATGATTGTATCAACTTCAAATCCATTGTCAAAAATATCTTTGTATTGCTTTTGAAGAGCAAAATTGATCGCGATGACAGACCTATAATTTCTTTTTGCAAAATGGCTGATAGATTCAGTCTTGCCGATTTGACGCGCACCTTTGACTATCAACGGCATACGATGCGGATCGCTCTTCCATTCCAGAAGATAGTTATCAATTTTTCTTTTGAGCAGCGGCATATTTATCACTCTCCCATATTTAGTTTAACACAAAAATCCGTTAATATCAAGTGATTATTTCACAAAATTCCGAATAAATATGAATTATTATTCACAAAGTTCAGACTTTCAAAATGATCCAAACAACGCGATCGTTCACGATATATTTTGTTACCGCACACTCATTCCTACAATAATTGCATTGCCGTAATTTTTATCCGCTTGCAGTTTTAGTCGAACAAAGGCGAACTATCGGAGACGCAATTCTCCGGCGACCGTTTGGCGACTATTTGGCGACTATTTAGGCGTATTTTGAGCAAAC
>CACYDO010000099.1 GCA_902773165.1 uncultured Ruminococcus sp.
ATTTCCCGGTTTTATTGATGTTCATGTACATCTAAGAGAACCGGGATTTTCATATAAAGAAACAATAAAAACAGGCTCGCTTGCAGCCGCTCACGGCGGTTATACAGATGTGTGCGCCATGCCGAATCTTAATCCCGTTCCCGACAGCAAGGAGCATTTGCAGGAGGAGCTTGATATCATCACGCGCGACGCCGCTGTAAATGTTCACGCCTACGGAGCTATCTCAGTCGGAGAACTGGGAAAAGAGCTTGCAGATTTAGACGGCATGAACGACGGCGTTATCGCGTTTTCCGACGACGGTCACGGCGTTCAGAATGACGAGCTTATGCGCAGCGCTATGACTAAGGCGAAAAAGCTTGGCAAGATCATTGCAGCTCACTGTGAGGTCAATGAGCTTTTAAAGGGCGGCTATATCCATGACGGCGAGTACGCTAAGGCTCACGGTCATAGGGGGATCTGCTCGCAGAGCGAATGGGAGCAGATAAAACGCGATATCGCGCTTGCTAAGGAAACAGGGTGCAGCTACCATGTCTGCCACGTTTCTACAAAGGAAAGCGTCGAGCTTATTCGAAAAGCTAAGGCGGACGGCGTTGACATTACCTGCGAAACAGGACCTCATTACCTCGTTTTCAGCGATAAAGACCTTATCGAGGAAGGCCGCTTTAAAATGAATCCGCCGCTGCGCGCCGAGGAGGACAAATCTGCCCTGATCGAAGGCATTAAGGACGGCACGATAGATATGATCGCTACCGATCACGCGCCGCACAGCGCAGAGGAGAAATCCAAAGGACTTGAAAAAAGCGCTATGGGAGTCGTAGGTCTTGAAACTGCGTTTCCTGTGCTTTATACATATCTTGTAAAACCCGGCGTTATTACGCTCGAAGAGCTGATCGCCCTTATGAGCGAGAAGCCCGGAAAACGCTTTGGCATCAATACCGCAATCGAACAGGGCAGACCTGCCGATCTTACGGTCTGGAATTTAAACGAAGAGTACACAGTAGATCCCGGGAGCTTCCTTACGATGGGGCGCGCAACTCCGTTTGAAGGAATGAAGGTGTGCGGTAAATGTGTAATGACAATGGTCAAGGGGGAAATAAAATGGCAGCAGTAAGAAACAGAAAGATCGTCCTTGAAGACGGCAGCGAGTTCTTAGGCACAGGCTTCGGTCATGAGTGCGAGAGAGTCTGCGAGCTTGTTTTCAATACGTCAATGGCGGGTTATCAGGAGATAGTTTCCGACCCATCGTATACGTATCAGATGGTCACAATGACATATCCGCTCATCGGCAACTATGGTATCGCCGACGACGATTTTGAAACGAAAATTCCGACAATAGGCGGTCTTATCGTAAGAGAGTACAATAATATCCCCTCCAATTTCCGCTTCACAAAAACACTCGGCGAAACACTGGAGGAGTACGGCATTCCCGGTATCTCCGGCATTGATACAAGAATGATCACGCGCCGTATCAGAGATTACGGTCATCAGAAGGTGCTTATCACATCGGCAGATAAGCCGCACGACGAGTGCATGAAAATTCTTGCCGAAACAGAAGTTCCGAAGGACGCCGTTTCTAAGGTAAGCTGTAAGAAAAAATGGTACTCGAGAACGGCTCACCCGAAGCTCGAGGTCGTTGCGGTTGACTGCGGCATTAAGCTCAATATCATCAGAAGCCTGAATAATCTCGGCTGCAACGTAACTGTCGTTCCGTACAACGTTACAGCTGAGGAGATCGAAAAGCTTGCGCCGGACGGCGTGTTCTTCTCAAATGGCCCCGGAAATCCGGAGGACGTTCCCTGCGTTATCGAGCTTATCAAGAATCTGCGCGGCAAATTCCCGATTTTCGGCATTTGCCTCGGTCACCAGCTTATCAGCCTTGCCTACGGCGCAAAAACGTATAAGCTGAAATTCGGTCACCGCGGCGGAAACCACCCCGTTAAAAATCTTGAAAACGGAAAGATCGAGATCACCAGCCAGAACCACAGCTATGCAGTTGATTCCGACAGCGTGAAGAATACAGAGCTTACCGTTACTCACATAAATATCCTCGACAATACGGTCGAGGGCGTTTCCTGCGAAAAGGACAAGGTGTTCAGCGTTCAGTATCACCCCGAAAGCGCGCCCGGTCCGCAGGACAGCACTTATCTTTTCGAGAAATTTATCCGTCTTATGAAGGAGGGCAAATAACATGGCTAAAAGAAGCGATATCAAGAAGGTTCTCGTTATCGGCTCGGGTCCTATCGTTATCGGTCAGGCTGCCGAGTTCGACTACGCAGGTACTCAGGCATGCCTTGCACTCCGTGAAGAGGGCTATCAGGTCGTTCTGTGCAACTCCAATCCTGCTACGATTATGACCGACACGGTCATCGCAGACAAGGTGTATATGGAGCCGCTTACGCTTGAATATCTAGCAAAAATTCTGAGATACGAGCGCCCCGACGCTATCGTTCCCGGTATCGGCGGACAGACGGGTCTTAACCTTGCCGTAAAGCTTGCTAAGAAGGGCGTTTTGCACGAGTGCCAGGTTGAGCTTCTCGGAACAAGCGTTGAGAGTATCGAAAAGGCTGAGGACAGAGAAATGTTCAAGCAGCTCTGCGAGGAGCTTGGCGAGCCGATCCTTCCCTCTGTTACGACGCATTCCGTTGAAGAAGCGCTTGAAGCAGCTCACGATATAGGCTACCCTGTTGTTCTTCGTCCTGCGTTTACGCTCGGCGGAACAGGCGGCGGCTTCGTAAACAACGACGAGGAGCTTATCGACATTCAGACCAACGCGCTTCGTCTTTCTCCCGTTCACGAGGTTCTTGTCGAGAAGAGCGTAAAGGGCTATAAGGAGATCGAGTACGAGGTTATCCGCGATTCCAACGATACAGCTATTACCATCTGTAATATGGAGAACCTTGATCCGGTCGGCATTCACACCGGCGACTCCATCGTCGTTGCGCCTTCGCAGACGCTTACAAATAAAGAGTATCATATGCTCAGAGACAGCGCGCTTAAAATTATCCGCGCTTTGAAAATAGAGGGCGGCTGCAACGTTCAGTTTGCGCTTGACCCCGTTTCGTTCGACTACTATCTTATCGAGGTCAACCCGAGAGTTTCGCGTTCCTCTGCGCTTGCTTCAAAGGCGAGCGGCTACCCGATCGCAAGAGTTTCCGCAAAGATCGCAGTCGGCATGACGCTGGACGAGATCCAGATCGCAAATACTCCGGCTTCCTTCGAGCCTACTCTCGACTACGTTGTAACGAAAATGCCGCGCTTCCCGTTTGATAAATTCTCAGACGCGTCCAACGTTCTCGGCACGCAGATGAAGGCGACGGGCGAGGTCATGAGTATCGGCAGAACGTTTGAGGAGAGCCTGCTAAAAGCTGTTCGTTCCCTTGAGATCGACGTTTACCATCTTTACAAGCCTAAGTTCAACGATATGTCGAACGAAGACCTGCTTGCTTATATCAAAAAGGGTACGGACGACAGAATTTACGCCATCGCCGAGCTTATCTGGAACGGTATCGACCTTCGCGAAATATTCAAGATCACTCAGATAGACATGTTCTTCCTTGAGAAGATCAAGAATATCGTCGAGTTCGAAAGAACGATCAAGGCTAATAAAAATGATACCGCGATTCTCTACGAAGCAAAGAGAATGGGCTTCTCGGACAAGTATATCGCAAAGCTCTGGGAAACAACAGAGGACAATGTTTACGATCTCCGCTGCAAGGAGAAGATGTTCCCCGTGTACAAAATGATCGACACGTGCGCGTCCGAGTTTGATTCCTATATTCCTTATTTCTACTCGACATACGAGCAGGAAAACGAATCCATCGTATCCGACAGAAAAAAGATCGTCGTTCTCGGCTCGGGTCCTATCCGTATCGGTCAGGGCGTAGAGTTCGATTACTCCACAGTTCACGCCGTTATGACGATCAAAAACAACGGCTACGAGGCTATTATCATCAACAACAACCCCGAAACGGTATCGACCGACTACACAACGAGCGACAAGCTCTATTTCGAGCCGCTTACCGTTGAGGACGTAATGAATATTATCGAGCTTGAGAAGCCTATGGGCGTTATTGCAAGCCTTGGCGGACAGACGGCTATCAACCTTGCCGAGCCGCTGATGAAGCGCGGCGTCAAGATCATCGGAACTGACGTTGACGCGATCGAAAAAGCAGAAAACCGTGATTCCTTCGAAAAGATCATGGAGGAGCTTAAAATTCCTCAGCCGAAGGGTCAGGCTGTGACGAATATCGAGGACGGCGTAAAGGCTGCTGCCGAGATCGGTTATCCTGTTCTCGTTCGCCCGAGCTACGTTCTGGGCGGCCGTGCAATGCAGATCGTTGCAAATGAGGAAATGCTTCGCCATTACCTTAAAACTGCGGTTGAGGTCGATGTTGACAAGCCCGTGCTTGTAGATAAGTACATTTCGGGCATGGAGTGCGAGGTTGACGCTGTATGCGACGGCAAGGACGTATTTATCCCCGGTATTATGGAGCACGTTGAAAGAACGGGTATCCATTCGGGCGACAGTATCAGCGTATATCCGTCATTCAATCTTACTCAGGAGGTCAAGGATATCATTATCGACTACACCGTTAAGCTCGGTCTTGGTATCGGTATCGTTGGACTTTACAATATTCAGTTCATCGTTGACAAGAACAACGACGTTTACGTCATCGAGGTGAATCCGCGTTCGTCGAGAACTGTTCCGTTCCTTTCAAAGGCAACGAGCTATTCTTTAGCAGATATAGCAACTCTTGCAATTCTAGGCAAAAGCCTTAAAGAACAGGGCATAGACGTAGTTTACCCGAAGGAGAAGGAGCGCTGGTACGTAAAAGCGCCGGCATTCTCGTTCTCAAAGCTGCGCGGACTTGACGCATATCTTTCACCTGAAATGAAGTCTACGGGAGAAGCGATCGGCTACGACAGAACACGTACAAGAGCGCTCTACAAGGCTTTGCAGTCGGCAGGCACGAAGATGGTCAACTACGGTACGGTATTTGCGACGATCGCCGATGTTGACAAGGAAGAAGCTCTTCCGCTTATCCGCCGCTTCTACAATCTTGGATTTAACATTGAAGCGACAGAGGGAACGGCACGTTTCCTCAGAGAACACGGTATCAAGACGAGGACGCGTCAGAAGCTTTCTACAGGCAACGAGGAGATCTTTGAAGCAATGCACTCGGGCTACATCAGCTATGTTATCAACACGAAGGATCTTTATCACGAAGCAAACAACGACGGCTACATGATCCGCCGCTGGGCAGTTGAAAACAACATTGCTATCTTCACCGCACTCGACACTGTACGCGCTCTCCTCGACGTTCTCGAAGAAACCACCCTCTGCATCTCCACCATAGACATGTAACCGGGCAGGCGCCCGGAGGCGGTTCCGGGGGAGTTTGCTGCGGCAGCAGCTTGGCCACCGCGCCGTGGGTTAGAACTGCGTGTCGCCGCTGATGATTTCGCCGGGTATGCGCTGAGAGAATGTTTGTGCCATAAAAAGTATCATGCGCGGCAATAAGCTATAGTTATTAAAAAGCTGTAGCGGAACCGCCCGTGGCCGCTTGGCCACCGCGTTTTGGAGTTGTGAGCGTCATTGCTTGGG
>CACYDO010000100.1 GCA_902773165.1 uncultured Ruminococcus sp.
CGCAACCTATTAGTCGCAGCCAGGAAGAGCCTCGCGGTTATTTCGGCAGCATCTGTCGTTATGTCATGCGGCATGACAGGGCTGTTCTCTGCCAGCGCAGCCGAGGCAGATAAAAAAACCTCGGGCGCAGTAACCGACGCTTCCGTTCTTGAGATCTACGATAAGTATGGAAACCTTATCAACGATCACCTCAATCTCTATATTGACAACTCACCAAGAGCAGGACAAAATACCAGCGATACGTTTATTGTTGTTATGAAAAACGATGATAAAGAGGCGTTATCTGGCTTTGCCGATGATTTTTTACTTTTTGAACCGTCACTTAACGGGGATAAAAAGACAAAAATGTTCGACTCCGACTACTACGTACTCCCTGAAGAAAACTATCCTTCTTATATAACACCATCGGAAAACTCAGTTGCATGGGAAGTTGTCATAAGCTGCTGTGGATGGGAAACAAAAAAGAATGACAAAGATCCTCTTACAGGTGAGCCTCGCAACAGATATTACGAGTTTCCGTATGTTCCCGGTGAAGTATCCTTCTCTGTCGGCGCTGAAAGCGGTACTGTTCGACGCGTTGTCGATCTTCACGTTTTAGAGCCTACAAATGATATCAACGTATATTGGAACGATCCTTCAAAGAAATCGGCTATCAAGTTCAGAGATCCGGTTTACAATGTACATGACGGTTATGAAACTATAACAGAGCATGAATATGATATTCCGACCAGTCTTGTTACTGCACACCCAAGTGCTCCTTCGGAATATCTCGATCATATAGGCTGGCACGTCACTCAGGATAAATCCGGCTTATCTTTCAGAAAAATTGTAGACGGCACAATAAAATATTTTCCTGCTGCCCTCGAGATCTCCTCTAAGGGTCAGGTGAATGCAGACGTTTATAAGCCTCTTGAAAATAATCCCCTTTGGCTCGTTGCTTATGCTATGCCTACAATGAGAGTTGAATACGAACATAAAATGGCTAAGAAGGCTCTCGACGACGGTAAAATAGATCAGGCAAAATATGACGAAATGCTTTCTCAGTTTACTACCGATCCGTACACAGGTGAGATCACAGACCGTCCCTTTGGAATTATCGGTACAAAGAAATACAACGACTACGCTCTTAACGCCAACAAGGACAATAATTATCTCGTAGAAGAAAACGAATATGGCGATTATCTTAAGAGAGATAAGAACGGTAAAACGACTACGGTTGCAATTGAAGACAATCAGATTGCAGACAAAGATTATTTCCACGCATCATACACAGGCAACGGCAGTGATTATTTAGTATATAATACAAACTATAAACTTGTAGGAGGCAGACCTACCTACGTTCCGTTATACAACGTTCCTAAATATATCAGAGTTTATAATTACACAAACAATCCTGCAAAGGAAATCAAATTCTCCAAAGTTCCCGGCGCTCAAATCACAGGAAACGAAACGACCCAGATCCGCGGCTCCATGATGAAGGGTGAAACGGCAAATATCTCGATATCTCCTACGCCGTCCTACCCCAACGAGCAGGCAGGAACAGAATCCGGTGTAACAGATGTCTTTACATGGCAATCTCTTAATCCCGATATTGTAGAAATCGTTACAAATGCTACACGCTCCCCCGGTGACGTAAATGCATCGATCAAAGCGAAAAAAGCAGGAACAGCAAGAATCAGAGTTCAGGGCGAAAACAGCTCCGTATCCGCCGATTGCTTCATCACAGTAAACGCTAATGCAACAAATATCTCAATTCAGCAGACTTCTCTTACAGTAAAGATCGGCGATACAGCAACCAATGTTGCTACGCTTCTGCCGGACGATGCAAATGAAGAGATCGAATGGGTATCCGGAAATACATCTATCGTACAGGTTTCCGGTAAAACAAAGAGCAACTTCACAAATAAGCAGGAAGTTGAGATCAAGGGTGTCAGCGCAGGTTCCGTATCTGTCACAGGTACTACAAAGAATACAAAGAGAACTGTTAAATTTACAGTTACAGTAACACCTAAAAATCTTGCAAAGAATATTTCTGTCACAACAAGCCAAAACGGCAAATCAAAAACTGTCAGTGACACAGAAACTCTCTTTACAAACCAGGATATTACCTTTGACGCAAGACTTATCGGTGACAACAACGTTACCCCCGACGACAAGGTAGTATGGACAATCAGCGACAGCAATCATGCATACGTAACCGTTACAAAGCAGACGAGCGAACAGCTCACACTTCACGGCATCGCCCGCGGCAAGGTAACAGTAACGGCAGCAGCCGCAGACAACAAGTCTGTCAGCAAAACATTTACCGTTCAGGTAAAGAAGGGCTGCGCAACAGCTACTATCACTAGAAGCAACGGCAAATCCATCAACAACCCGAAGAATCTCCCTGTTGGCGGCACACTTTCTCTCGCAGCGGATCTCAGAACAAGCCTTAAAAATACTCCTTACGATCACGATGATACAGTAAGCAGCTGGTCTTCAAGCAACACAGGCGTTGTTACAGTAGATAAGAACGGCAACGTTAAGGGAGTTAAAAACGGTTCGGCTAATATTACAGTAACAACAGCTTCCGGCGTTACAGGCAAGCTCACAATCAATGTATTCACAACATCTTCGATCGAGATCGGCGGCGCAACAGTAAAGCCCGACGGTTCTATCCTCACAACAATTGATCTTGACAAGGAACTCAAGGGATCAAAGACTCTCACAGCCACTGTAAGAGATGAAGATGACGAGGTCGTATCTAATGTTGACTGTGTATGGAAATCCTCCAACCCGACAGTTGCAGTAGTTTCCTCCTCCGGCGTTGTAACAGGTCTTGATGTCGGAACAACCGATATCACAGTTACCTGCGGCACAAAGAGCCAGACCTGCAAGGTTACTGTTTATGCTACTCTCCAGGCGGCAGACAGCGTTACGATCGCACCTTACACATATTCGCCTCTCGTAACAATTTATGAGCCTAAGCCCACAATCACAGTAGGCAAGCATACACTTGTTCTCGACAAGGACTACACAGTAAAATATGATAAAAATACAAGCGTAGGCAAGGCTACTATGACCATCACGGGCAAGGGCTTCTACAAGAATTCTATTTCCTCTTCATATCAGATCAACAAGAGATCTATTAATGACGGTACTGTAAGTCTTAAGTACATTGAAAATCAGGAATGCACAGGTTCTCCGATTATTCCCGATATCAGCGTAATATTTACAGATCCCGATTCTAAGCAGACAATTTCACTTAAAGAAAACACAGACTACACTATTAAGCTTTCCAACAACACTAAACCCGGTGAAGCTTCTATTACCGTATCAGGTAAAGGAAATTACTCCGATTCTCTTAACAGAACATTCACTATTTACTGCGATCATAAGGTTTTAAAGAACGCAGTTGTACTCGAACAGGCAACATATGAAAAAGCAGGTCTTGAAAAGGGCACATGCGCAGCATGCGGTGAGAAGGACGTTACGAGAGTTATCCCGATGATCCCCCACTCTGACAATGCTGCAACAGAACTGAGCTTCCTCGGCGCAGAGTACGGTCTTTCCAAGGGCGAAACAATTCAGATCCAGCCTGTTGCAAAAACTCCCAATCCTCAGCTCGCTCCCACAGATACATTCAGATGGGTTTCCGACAACGAAAAGGTCGTTACTGTAGATCAGGACGGTAAGATCACAGGTAAATCCTTTGGTAAGGCAGTTATCACGGTTTACGGCGAAACAGAAGGCGTTGAAGCTTCCTGCACAGTAGCAGTTCTCGATAAGATAACAGAAATCGCTGTTAATCCTGCTGAGCCCGAAACAAGAGTTGACGTAGACACGATCGTTAAGGCAGAGATCAATCCTGCAAAATCTACAGACGAGCTTGTATGGACTTCCGAAGATCCCTCTATCGCAACAGTAACTCCTTCTGAAACAGACAAGATGGCAGCAACGATCACAGGCGTATCCGTCGGCACAACAAAGATCATCGTAAGCGGCAGATACTCCGATATCTCCAAGGAGATCGAGATCAACGTCGAAGAAAAGAATGCTTCCGATATCCTTGTTATCTCAACAATGTTTGACGACAAGGAAGAGGCAGTTACAAACGGTTCGACATATAAGATCTTCTCAAATCAGGACGTTGTTTTCGACGCAGCTATCGCTAACGGCAGCGGTGAAAAATCCGATGACGTAACAGTATGGCAGATCACCGAGAACGACGGCAACTATGTAACTATCCCCGATCATGAAACAACAGAAGATTTCGTCGGTGACAAAATTACGATCCACGGTACTTCCGAAGGCTCTGTAAAGGTTACAGCATTCCCGCAGTCCAACCCGAGCCTTAAAACAACATTTACTCTCCAGGTAACTAAGCGCAGCGACAATCTCAAAATTGTGGACGAGCTTGGCAATACAGTAAACTCCAGATCTATTGATGTAAATGATAAGCTCACTCTTACGGCAGATATGACAACCAATAATCCTAACGATCCGTACAATCACGGTGACGAGGTTTATGAATGGACTTCCAGCGATCCCGAGGTTGCAACTATTGACGCTGCAGGAAACATTGAGCCTAAGAAGAACGGTAAAACAGTTATTACTGTAATGACGCGTTCAAAGCAGACAAAATCTGTAAACCTTACTGTATTTACAACATCTAACGTATATATTACTAAGGGCGTTGATGAGACAGACGTTATCGGTGCAGATCCGTCAATGACCATCGTTATGGATAAGAATTTCGAAGGCAAGAAGGCTCTCACCGCAACAACATATGACGAGACAGAAACAGCTGTTTCCAACGTAATGTGCAAGTGGAGCTCCTCCAACGAGAAGGTTGCCACAGTAGACGAATACGGTGTTGTTACAGCTCATTCCGTCGGCGAATCTACGATCTCCGTTCAGTCCGGTTCGAAGATGCAGATCTGCAACCTCACGGTAACAGCTCCTGTAACATCTATTAAGCACGATCCTATCGAGGATTACGTTTATACACCGGGCGTTGAAGCATATGAACCCGATCCGGTATTCACAGCAGGCGACACAACTCTTGTTAAGGGTACAGATTACACGCTTGAATACTCAGACAACACAAAGCCCGGAACAGCTACAATGAAGGTTACCGGTCTTGGCTTCTACACAGGCACACAGAACATCACTTACAAGATCAACAAGAGAGATCTTACAGATCCTGCTGTTAAGATCAGCACAGTTTCCGATCAGAATTATACAGGTGAGGAAATCCGTCCTGAGATCACTATCACATGTGAAGGCACTACTCTCGTTGAGGGTCAGGATTACACAGTTTCCTACTCAAAGAATAAGGATATCGGTACTGCAACTATTACGATTTCAGCTGTCAGCAAGAGCAATTACACAGGCAAGGCTGTTGTGGAATTCAAAATTGTAGATCCCAACGGCAATCCTGACGGCCCGAAGGCTGACGTAATTTGCGGCGACGTTGACGGTGACGGCGACGTAACATCAGCAGACGCTCTCGCTATCCTCAGAGCAAGCTCAGGTCTCAGCACTCTCACAGCAGCTCAGACAACAGCAGCAGACGTTGACGGTGACGGCGATGCAACTTCCTCCGACGCACTCCAGGTACTCCGTTACAGCTCGGGTCTTCCCGCAGGTGAGAGCATAGGAAAGAAGATCTGATACGATCCTCATAATCAGGAAATAATTTCCCGATAACCAAAACGGGCAGGAGCGAAATGTTTCTGCCCGTTTAATTTTTTATTGAAAAAATTGTAATAATTGTTGAAATTTTAACTAATTTATACTATAATATTAACTATACTATATGTATGGGCAGAGTCGCTTTCTGCCTTTTGTTAATTTTATTATAGCAGGGAGTGAATATCAATGTTTGAAAACCTAAAGCTAGGTCTGATAATTCTTCTGACCGGTATAGTTGTAGTGTTTTCTGTACTTGTGCTGCTGATACTGATAATCAAGATGTACAGCACCGCTGTCAGCAGCGCTCAGAACAGCATTGAAGCCAAGAAGATCGAGAAGCAAAAGGAATCTCAAAAGATTGAACCGTCCGAAAAAACTGAGTCACAGCTTGTGGAAACAGCTGTTTCCGAGCCAGAACCCGATGACGGTACGATTCCCGGCGAGATAATTGCAGCTATAGCAGCAGCGGTAGACACCATCTTCGGTGAAGGTGCGGTTACAGTCACTTCTATTAAACGAGCAAAGAAACCGTCATCAAGACGCAATGCGTGGAAGGCGGCAGGCATGGCTGAAAATACCCGTGCTTTCTGAATTATACAGGGGGTGTAGTTTTTGGAATTTTTATCACAGTTCTGGGAGTCTATAGTCGGGATATTTGCTAATTCCGGGTTTTCAAGTCTTCCGTGGGAAAATTATATAATGATACTTGTATCGTTTGTGCTTATATATCTTGCAATTAAAAAGCAATATGAGCCTCTCGTTCTTTTACCTATCGCAGTTGGCATGCTGCTTGTTAATCTTTATCCGGGGATCGCTCTGGGCGGAACAACATCGTATATTCCCGTAGAGGAATACATGAAGCAGCACCCCGGAGAAACAGTAACGTATGCTAAGGTAATGATGAACGGCGTGCTGTGCTACGCAAAGCCCGAAGAAGTAGGCGGCTTGCTCTACTATCTCTACCAGGGCGTAAAGCATGGTATTTATCCGCCGCTTATATTCCTGGGAATCGGTGCGATGACAGACTTTGGTCCGCTTATTGCAAATCCGAAAAGCTTTATTCTCGGTGCAGCTGCACAGATCGGTATTTTCATTACATTTATCGGCGCTATCCTTCTTGGATTTGCTCCCAATGAAGCAGGCGCTATCGGCATAATCGGCGGTGCAGACGGTCCTACCGCTATTTATGTAACGTCTATTCTCGCTTCGGAGCTGCTTGGTCCTATTGCCGTCGCGGCATACTCCTACATGGCACTTGTTCCGATCATCCAGCCTCCTATCATGCGTCTGCTTACAACAAAGGAAGAGCGCTCGATAAAAATGGTTCAGCTCAGACCCGTTTCAAAGCTTGAGAAGATCCTCTTCCCTATCATCGTAACAGTTGTTGTATCACTGCTTCTGCCGGACGCGGCTACGCTTATCGGCATGCTGATGTTCGGTAACCTTATGCGTGAGAGCGGCGTTGTTGAGAGAATTTCTAAGACAGCGCAGAATGAGCTGATGAATATCATTACGATCTTCCTCGGACTCTCTGTTGGTTCTACAGCAACTGGCAAGGTATTCCTCTCGCCTAAGACGATCGGCATTATTGCCCTTGGACTGTTCGCATTTATGATGGGTACTGCATTCGGCGTTATCTTCGGTAAGATCATGTGCAAGGCTACGGGCGGAAAAGTTAATCCGCTTATCGGCTCAGCAGGTGTATCAGCTGTACCGATGGCAGCAAGAGTTTCTCAGAAAGTAGGTCAGGAAGAGAATCCTTCCAACTTCCTGTTAATGCACGCTATGGGTCCGAACGTTGCAGGCGTAGTTGGCTCGGCAGTTGCGGCAGGTGTACTTATCAGTATTCTTAAATAATTAATTATCTAGTGGGCTGTCGCAGGGCAGCTCACTATTTTGCTATGCAGTTTATTAATATTTTTTATTTATTGATAATATACATACTTTATTTTTCACTGCCTAATCCCTCAGCTCCCTAAGTGTACTTCCTTCAAGCGCATTTTAAAATATTCGTGGCTAAAAACTTTAGCATTGCAAATCTTGCAAGTAAAGTCAATCTATGGTATAATTTATACTTAGATAGAATTGTATTACTGAATTAAGGTTGGTATTTATGACAGTAACTAAAACCAAAAATCCGGAAGAAACTGCTGCTTTGGCATACCGAATTGCCGATTTGCTTGACGGCAACGAGGTTATTGCTTTTTTCGGCGGTCTTGGCATGGGAAAAACGACATTTACGCGCTCGCTTGCCGAAGCACTCGGGTCGAAGGACGATGTTTCCAGTCCTACTTTTGCTATCGTAAATGAATATCATGGTAAATACAACATTTATCATTTCGATATGTATCGTATTACAAGCTGGGAAGACCTTTACTCCACAGGTTTTTTTGATTACCTCGATACGGGTATCTTAGTTATCGAGTGGAGCGAAAATATTGAAAATGCTCTCCCGGACGGCTTTATCAGAGTTGAGATCAAGCCGGGAGATGGTGAAACCGAAAGAATTTTTGAGATTGAAGGAATTGATCTATGAGAATTATTGCGATAGACACTTCTGCAAAATCCGCTTCTGTCGCTGTGACAGAAAACGGTGAGATCAAGGGTGAGTTTTTTATAAACACCATGCTCACCCACAGTGAAACGCTTATGCCGATGGTTGAAGCTGTACTCAAAAGCACGAAGCTTACGCTTGACGATATCGACTGCTTTGCCGTTAATTCCGGTCCCGGATCTTTTACGGGTCTGCGCATTGGGATTGCGGCGGTCAAGGGTATGGCATACGCGCTGAACAAGCCCTGCGTAGCTGTATCTACGCTTGAAGCAATGGCATACAACTTTAAAAACGAAAGCTTCATAGCCTGCTGCGTTATGGACGCGCGATGCAATCAGGTTTACAACGCCCTGTTTGATGTATCTGAGGATATTCCCGAGAGAATATGCGAGGACAGGGCTGTTACGATTGACGAGCTTGCCGCTGAGCTTACAAACTACGACAGCAAGGTCGTTCTTGTAGGTGACGGAGCAAAGCTTTGCTATTCAAAATTAAACGGCATAGACTGCGACTTGCATATTGCCAACGAAAACGTCAGATATCAGCGCGCTTGCGCAACAGCTTTTGCAGCTGAAAAACTTTATTCCGATGGAAAAGCTATCTCTTCCGATAAGCTTATGCCCGAATATCTCAGACTTCCTCAGGCTCAAAGAGAGCTTATGAAGAAGCAAAAGCATTAATTTTAGCAATTATTTTATTTTTATAATACCAGGAGGAATCATCATGAAAATTGCAATTGGAGCAGACCACGGCGGTTACTGCCTTAAAACAGCTATCATTGAGTATTTTACAGAAAAGGGTATCGAGTACACTGATTTCGGCTGTTACAGCGAAGAATCTGTTGATTATGCGATTTATGCAAAAAAGGTAGCCGATGGCGTAGCTTCCGGCGAATATGACAAAGGTATTCTCTGCTGCGGAACGGGTATAGGCATTTCCATCGCGGCAAACAAGGTCAAGGGGATTCGCGCAGCTGTCGTTACGAATGAGTTCTGCGCTGAAATGACGCGCCGCCACAATGACGCAAATATCCTTGCAATGGGCGGCAGAGTTATTACTCCGGAACAAGCTGTTAAGTTTACGGATATTTTCCTCAATACCGAGTTTGAGGGCGGCAGACACGAGCGCAGAATTGCTCAGATCTCCGCTATTGAAGCAGGTCTTCCTGTTGAATGATCTTTATTGATAAGTATTATGATATAAGGAGCGTGAGTTTGTGAAACGGCTTGATTATATTTCATGGGACGAATATTTTATGGGCGTTGCGCTGCTTGCAGCTAAACGCAGCAAAGATCCTAACACACAGGTTGGCGCGTGCATTGTAGACAAAAACAACATCATCATATCTACAGGCTATAACGGACTGCCTATCGGCTGCTCCGACGATGAATACTCCTGGGAACGTGAAGGCGAAGACACAAAGTACCAGTATGTCGTTCATGCTGAGCTGAACACGATACTCAACGCTACGGGAAAAAGTCTTCGCGGCTCTAAGCTTTACGTATCTCTCTTCCCCTGCAACGAGTGTGCAAAGGCTATAATTCAATCCGGCATTGAAGAAGTAATATATCTGTCGGACAAATACGCACATACGCAAAGCACACGTACATCGCGCAGAATGCTTGCTTCGGCAGGCGTGAAAACGCGCAGACTTACGCCTAATCTCGATGAACTTACAATAAACTATAATTTAGAATAAGAGTGAAGTGAATCTGCTATGATAATTTCCACTGTTCTGACGGTAGTGTGCTTTGTAGTTATTATTTTTGAGCTGCTTTCGATATTATCGGTGTTGAAGTCATGCCGTAAGGTCAGCTGTCGAGTCGAATCAAGCAAGAAGGTCTGTGAGCGTGAGGACGGATTTCTTATCAAGGAATATTACAAAACGGAGATCTCGTTCGAGCTTGACGGAACTTCGCGCTGCGCAGAGATCGAAACAAGTACATTTTGTCAAAACGGTCAGGTTCTGAGCTGCTATTACTACCCAAAGAAGAACATTGTTTTCAGGAAAAGAGATATAAAAAATGTGCTCAACACATATTATATACAGGCGTTCTCCATTGGCATAACTTTTTTGCTGTTGAACCTGCTGTTTCACGTTACTTCGATTGGGGGTCTGATTCTTGAACACACATTTGAAGCAGCCGCTGTGCTCATGCTGATCACGTTTACTTTATTCGGGTGTGGATTTATTATTTACTCCGTAAACGCCTTTCGTCATACGCGCCACTCACGGGTTACTGAGGTAAAGGCAGAGATTACAGACGTTGTGCGCCGTTCTAAGCGTCATAAAGAAAACATCAGATATATATACTACCCTATTTACCGCTACAAGCTCAACGGCACAGAGCACACCGTCCGGAGTAAAACGCGATACGACTTACCCCCGGACAAAAGGAAACACGTTACGCTGCTTGTTGATACTAAAAAGGGAAGTCTTGTAGAATATAAAGATATGGATACTTCGTTTATGCTGGGTATCTGTTTTCTTATTATCGCTGTACTGTTGTTTTATTCAGTAGCTTTTATGTAAATTTACACAACAAAAAAGCGCAGTCGGAACGATCCCGGCTGCGCTTATTTCTATGTATAATAATTCAGAAAGATTATTTTCTTCTCGGCCTTCTCGGAATGACATCGCCGCTCTTTTTGAGCGACGATATTTTTTCATCGCTCTGCTGCTTGAACTTAGTCATCATATCTTCAAAAGAAGTAGGTGCGGCACTTTTCTGCCATACGTAATCACCCGGAGAATTCTGACTTTTCATATTCTGAGCAGGCGGTCTGCGGTCTTCCCTTCTTCCGCCTTCTCTTCTTCCGCGTCCATTCCCGTTATTCTGTCTTTCTCTGCGATCACCGCGGTCATTTCTGTCGCCGCGGTCTGCGCCTCTGCCGACGTGATCATCACTTTTTCCGTTTTCGGCAAGCTTCTTGATAGAAAGACCAATTTTGCCGTTTTCGTTGATGGTAATGACCTTAACTTTAACTTCCTGTCCCACTGTCAAAAAATCAGAGACATTTTCAACATAATTGTTTGAAATCTCCGATATATGCACCATGCCGGATTTACCTTCGGGCAGATCTACAAATGCTCCAAATTTAGTGATTCCAGTAACTTTACCCTCTAAAATGCTTCCTACTTCGATTTGCATACAAACAATTTCTCCTCTTCAATACGCACTACTCGCCCGCAACATTAATAAAAACTCGCTCACCCTGTTTTGAATAATCAAATTCCTCGCGTGCAACGCGTTCAATGTACGCGTCATTCTCGGAATCATCGAATTCATTGACCTGTTTCAACTCATCGTTTTTGACTTCCTGAATAACGATCTCCTCGTTCAAAGCTTCAAGCTGCTCTTTTTTCTCAGAGATCTCTACCTGCTGATGTACAAGCGTAAAAACCACATAGAAAGCAAACACCACGAGCACCGCGCTAACAACTGCCCGAAGGAGCTTTTTACCATCTGAATTTTCGCGTTTTCTGCTTCTGCTGCGTCTTCTGTCATTTCGCATTTCGTTTACATCCCTTTTTGAAATGAAATAAACTTTACATCACAATGATTATACACTATAATGACCCTATATTGCAAGAAGTATTTTCATTTTGATGAAAATTTTTTTATTTTTCTTTGGAAATACAGATTGATTTGTGCATTTTGCCACATATCGTCGAAATCTTTCCCATCAATTTTCGTACTATACGAGCAAAATATATGATACTTTTGTTAAAAATACTAATAATCAGACCAAACAGCTTTCCAAATTGCTTATAAATATATCCCGAAGCTATACCGATGGAACATCTGTAAGCAAGAAAACCGAGGAAATGAGCACCTTCTACAAAGATCCGAAAATGTCCGTGCACAGTTGTCTGAGCAAACATAAAGCACATCACAGCGCAGCAGCTCATAAAAATTATATCCTGAACAAAAACCGCTCCCGACGATCTTAATCCAAACGCCCGTAAAAGCCGAAAAACGTCATAAAAAGCGCCCAGAAAAAGGCCGAAAATAAAAGCGCACCTGAATATCTCGCCCTGTTCGTAAAGAGTTAAATGCAACTCATCGCCCCCACAGCACCGCAGTATTTGTGCATAAAAATATCAGCGAAAGAGCTTTTTAAACAGACTCTCACGAGGGCGGTTTTCAGTGTAAATGAGAGCGCTTATTTTCCCCTCCACAATCAGCAGACCGCTCTCAACAGAAAGGCTTTTAATGTTCAGCGAATCGCCCTGTATAGTAAGCTGACCGTAATCTGTATAAGCAACAACGCTGTTTTCGTCAAAGCTGTCTACGTCATTAACGCCGGTTACATTAAGCTCCGAGCGATTCTCCAAAGTAACCGTATTAGGTGATTTAGCGGTATTATCAGGCATAATAAGCTTCCTCCTGCATAAATGATATCTCATTATATGCAGAATAACAGCACCTTATGACAGGCGGACAGGCGTCCGCAGGCAGTTCCGATCTCACTTTGCTGTGAC
>CACYDO010000101.1 GCA_902773165.1 uncultured Ruminococcus sp.
CCTGTACTTATTTCCGTAAATAACAAGGATCGTGGCTGTCGTCTTCATTTCAAACTGCGCACCAAGCCTTCTCTGCTCATTCATAAGCCCTTCCTGAGCCTTATCGAGAACATCTTCAAAAAAACTATCGACATCGGCGCAGGAAAGAAAATACTCCTTTACATAATCCGATACGAAAGCCGAGGCAAGCTCGCCCTTGCCGTGACCGCCAAGTCCGTCGCAAAGCACGAAGCACTTTGCTCCGTCTTTTTCTCCCACACGAACGCTGTCTTCATTTTTATCTCTGTCACCTTCATCGGTAAACAAACCAAAATCTATTCTCATATTAATTCCTCTTTATTATATACAATATGTCCGGCGGCACAGAAAATTCGCCGTTTGTGCCGCCGGAAGATCGTCAAGTTAAATATACCTATCCGATCTGTTTATTCATACTTGATTATATTGCTTGAGTGGATGTACATTATCTCATCTTCAAGCACAAAATCCGGGTCAAGAAGCTGAGTTTCCTCATCGTCCGGAAGCTGGATAGTAATATCGTCCTCGTTTATGCGTTCATCCATCGCAGCGGTGCGCCCCTTTCTTATATTAAACAAATTTACCCCAAAACACCAGGTATCTTCGATCATCTTACCGCAACAGAGATGACAGAAATATTGTCGCTCTCGTTTCTTTCTTTATTAAGATCTATGAGGAATTCCTCCTGCTTTTTCAGCAAACCTTTCGGGTCCTCCTTCGTTTTAAGATAAAGATACTCCTTCATCTCGTCATCTGTGATCTTATGGCGGAAACCGTCCGAGCACAGCATATAAACCGAATCCTCCTCGGTATCTCCGAAGAAATAATCGGGAGTAACACTGTCGGCAGCACCTATACATCTTGTAAGAACACTGCGCATAGGAGATGTTGCAGCCTGCTCACGCGTCATATTGCCGAGCTTGATATGATGCTCTGTAAGCGTATGATCATTCGTCAGCTGTCTGACGTCATCTTTTATGCGATACGCACGCGAATCTCCGACGTTCATCAGGAAATAACGGTAATCGGTGATAAGCATTGCAGTTACAGTAGAACCAATACGGCAGCTGTTGCGTTCGCCGTAGGTTTTGATATTGCTGTTCATAACACTCAGAAGCGACGACCACTGCTTACGGATATCGTCGTCGCTGATCTCGTTCTGAGATAAATCGGGAAGGCACTTGTAAAACCAATCGGAAAAAGCGCACACCAAGGAAGCGCTTGCTATCTCGCCATGAGAAAGACCGCCCATTCCATCGCAGATAACAGCAAAGACCATATTTCCGGTCTTTGTATTGACCTTTCTGACAAGAGCGCTGTCCTGATTAACTTTTCTTGTATTGCCCACATCTGTAGACGCTGATATATAATAATTCATAATCTTAATCCTATAAAACCTTAAACTCAAATTCCTCGTTTGCCAACTTTAAGATCTGACCATGCGTGATCTTTATTTCTTTATCTGCCGGGATCATTACGCCGTCGATAAATGTGTGATTCTTCGATTTATCGTCAACAACGAAGTATTCTCCGTTTCGTGAAATAATATGGCAATGATGATGACCGACGTACTTATTATTTAAGATAACGTGATCGTTACCCTCCTGCGCTCTTCCAAGATTAAACACAGACTTTGAGATCTGGATTTTCTCGCCTGTTTTCTTTGCTACCAGGCACGGCAAAGCGGATTGTGAACCGTTTGCGCCGAAAACGACTGCTGACGGAGCATTTTTCGGCTCGGTGGTCTTCTGACGATCGGCAGAAGCACCTGAATTAAGCTTTTTGCCGCATTTAACGCAGAATTTAAGGTTGACAGACTGTATATTACCGCATGCAGGACACTTCTGACTGCCCGGCTTAACTACAGCATTGGGGTTCAGTGCGACCTGAGTAACCTCAACTTCACGGTCAAAGTCATTTTTCTCATTCGGGCCGACAGCAGGCTTTGGCTTCTTATCGGCATTCATCTTACGTCCGCATTTCGTGCAGAATCGCAGCTCTGCAGGCTGTGTATTTCCGCAGGACGCACACTTGTTCATTGAGGAATCAGTCGGACCGGGAACGACCGTCTCCTGCTCGGCATATACAGTTTCCCTGTCCATCGGTCCGAATGAAGACGGTGCAGGAGCTGCTGGTGCTTCAGGAGTTACAGGTGCAGCAGGTGTTGATTCCTTTTGAAGGGTAAGGGGCTTTCTGGCTGTTTCCATACGCATTCCGCAGCGTGTGCAGAACATAAGATCCGCGCCCTGGGCATGACCGCAGGAACGACATATTTTCTTTTCTGAATTATCTGTCTGTGCTGCAGGTGCAGGGGGAATAACGGGAGGTACCGGAATCTGAGCCGGCGGAATCTGCACCGGAGCAGGTTCCTTTGTCAGCTTGAGAGCAGGCTTTTGCTTAGGCGGTTCCTTCTCAGATTTAGCGCTGTTGTTTTCAACCGACGCAAATACCGTTTCTACACCTGCAGGAGCAGGAGAAAGCACCGGCTTTTGTTCGGGATTCGGAGAAGGTATCGGCGGCGGCGTCACGATAGGCGGCATTTCTTCAAGCTTTCTGCCGCAATTTTTACAATAGATAAGCTTTGACGCCTGCTTCTTGCCGCAGTACGGGCATTCCCTGAGCTTCTCGCCCTCAGGCTCCGGCTTATTAAGATCAGGCAGCATGCCTGCAAGTGCGTCCGGAGCATTCTGACCGAAGATAACAAACTGCGTTGCAGGCTCTGCGTCCATTCTGTTGCCACAGCTCGTGCAGAATTTGAGATCCTCCGGCTGCTCGTTGCCGCAGGTCGGACACTTTAATGTCTTCTTATCTTCTACCGGAGAAATATCTGCTGATTCGGTCTTTTCCTCAGCAGGAGGCTCCGGAGATTCCTTTTTAAGCTGTAAGGGCTTTTTCTCCCCGTCTTCCTTCATTCTTATACCACATTTGGTACAGAATTTAAGATCGGCAGGCTGCTCATTACCGCAGCGATAGCATTTCTTCGAAGGCTTACTTTCCTCGTCAGGCTTGTTTTCAGCCGGCTTCTCGGGCTCAGGTGAAACAGCCGCTGCCAGGTTTTCGCCGAACGAGCCAACAGGCTCGGACTGCTCAGCGTCCATGCTGCTGCCGCAGCTCGTGCAGAACATAAGATCCGCAGACTGCATGCTGCCGCAGGACGGGCATTTTTTCTTACCATCATCATTATCGGTATTTTTTTCTGTATTAGTATTATCTTCTGCTTTTTCATCTTCGGGAGCTTCTGCATCAGCGTTTTCAGCCGCAGCAGGCGTCTGCTCGGGGGTAACGGGAGAAGCTGCCGCAGTATCCATTTTTGTTCCGCAGTTTGTGCAGAATTTGAGTTCTGCGTTTTGCTCTGCGCCGCAGGACGGACATTTTTTCTTCATTTCGAGATTATCTGCGAAAACGGTCGCAGATATATCCGACATTGCCTCAGCGGCTTCCGGAGCAGGAGCAGCAGGCACTTCCGGAACAGCAGGCTGCATGGTGGGCGCAGCGGTCTGCACAGGTACAGGCGGCATTTCAGGCACACCGGGAACAGGCTGAGGCGCTATTGGATCAATTACAGCGCCCGATACGGCGTCTTCATTCATTTTGGAACCGCATGATGTACAGAACTTTTTGTTTTTCTGCATCATTGCACCGCATGAGGAACATTTAACCATATCCGTACCGGGTATTGCAATAACCTCTTCTTTGACAACCGTTCCGCATTCACTGCAAAACTTTGACATCGGATTCAGCTCCGCACCACAGACCTTGCAAAGCTTAACGCCTTTAAGGCTCTGCACTTGTTTCTTTGCAGCTGCTATTCTTCCCTCTGATTCTCTGACCTTGTTTATTAAATCTCCGAATTGAGGTTCGAAATCGGCAGAATGAAGCTGTATGTACAGTCGTCCGATCTCAGCCTGATAATTTATGCAGGCCTTTTCTTCGTCATATATCAACGAATTAAGCCTTGCTATTTCGGTAGCGTCCTTCGTTCTCTGAACGGCAGACTGACTTGTTTTGGAAAGCTTCTTTCCCAGTTCATCAAAAAATGCCATCGCCATCTCTCCTTGCCTTTATAAAGCGCCGCCGGCGCAGCATATGCGATCTGTACAGATAAAGATCATTTCATATCAATTATAAATATACGCAGGCGGTAAAATTTTACTGTAAGATATGCTATTCTCCGAAATTAGTTTTTACATAATCGAAATACCGCGAAAAATGAAAAAA
>CACYDO010000102.1 GCA_902773165.1 uncultured Ruminococcus sp.
CTGATTATCATAAACGTTATAACCGTTATAGCCGATACATTTGAGATACCCGATTGGATGTCATCAGTGCTTTGGTATATTGAACTGATATCCGTTATAATATTTTCAGCGGAGTATCTGCTCAGAATATATGTTGCAGATCTTGATCATCCCGAATTGTCGCCGCTGAAAGCAAGGCTCAAATACATATTCTCTTTCATGGCAATTATTGACCTGCTTGCAATACTGCCCTTTTATGTGCCGTTCATTATCCCGATAGATTTGAGAGTTCTCCGTATGCTCCGTATCATCAGGCTTTTGCGGATATTCAAAATAAACCGCTATACAACAGCACTTTCAACTATTGCGGATGTATTCAGACGCAAAAAACATGAACTTCTGTCATCAATAGCCGTTGTACTCATACTGATAATAATAGCCGCTGTGCTTATGTATAACGTTGAGAACGAAGCTCAGCCTGATGCTTTTGACAATGCGTTTTCTGCATTATGGTGGGCTGTTGCTACGCTTACAACTGTCGGCTATGGTGATGTTTATCCTGTAACGGTTCTCGGTAAAATATTGAGTGCCATTATTGCTCTGCTTGGTATCGGTCTGGTTGCTGTACCTACAGGTATTATTTCATCCGGCTTCGTTGAGAGTATGGAAGAAAAGCACAAAAAAGAAGATGAAAAAGAAAATGGTGAAAAATGCTTTTGCCCGTACTGTGGAAAGAAGCTGAAATAAATCCACATTCATTGGTGAAAAGATTGGTTAAGATTGGGGAAAATATGACAACAAAAAAAATTCCCCACCGGTACTGGTAATACCGATGGGGAACAAAGGAAAGCTATGAATACATAACCACGTAACAAGTTAAGTATATCATAGCTTCTTGAATAATGCAAGGAGTGATATTATGAAAGCTAAAAAATTACCGTCAGGCTCTTGGAATGTACAGGTATTCGTTGGCACAGATCAGAACGGTAAACGGATCCGGAAGAGCTTTACTGCTCCGACAAAAAAAGAAGCTGAATATCTTGCCGCAAGCTTCAAGGCTCATCATCAGGAGATCACTCGTGACAGTTCTGCGATGATGCTTACCGAAGCTATCGACAGATATATTGAATTCAAAGGCGGCACGCTGTCGCCGTCTACTGTCAGGGGATACAGAAATGTGCAGAAAAATAATTTCAAGTCCATTATGTATCTGAAACTGAACAAACTGACTGTAAATAAGATACAGGCCGCTATTAATAAAGAAATAGGGAACAAGAAACCAAAAACTATTCAAAATCAGATAGGTTTTATAAAATCGGTCCTGAAAATGTACATACCAACATTGAGCCTGTCATCAATTACTTTACCGCAGAAAGAAAAATATGAAGCACAGGAACTGACTATGAAAGAAGTTATCTGTCTGCTAAAAGCCATCCGGAATGATTCTTGTGCCGTGCCGCTGTACCTTGCGATCTGTGGTGGCTTGAGAGCCTCTGAACTTCTTGGACTGACATGGATGGATTATAATACCGTTCGCCGCACAATATCTGTCAGGAAAGCGATTGTTCCGGATGAAAATAACGATCTTGTCAAGAAAGGTACAAAAACGGTAGAGAGTAAGAGAACATTTGAAATACCTGATTTTTTGGCGGAAATGCTTGATAAGAACATAAACATTGATCAGAATACACCTATCCTGACAGTAAGCTTACAGTGTGTTCGGACACATCTTGATAAGCTTTGCCGAAAAAACAACATTCCTCATGTCAGACTGCATGATCTCAGGCATATCAACGCCAGCATTATGGGATTTTTGAATATTCCCTTGAAGTATGCTCTTGAGCGTGGCGGATGGGATGATATTAACACAATGGACAAAATTTATCAGTATTCTTTTTCTGATGAGCGGAAAATGGTAGATGATAAGATCAATAAATTTTTTACTGATGCCCTCAAAGATGCCCTCGAAGGTTGAAACCGTATGGAATTTCATATGGAATATGAGTAAAAAATATGGAATTTCAGCCCAAAATTTAAAATTTTATCACCATTTTTGAAACTGCAAATAATAAGAAAACCGCATGAACACTGATTTTTTTAGTGTTCATGCGGTTTTTTGTTTCCGGAGAGTGAGGGATTCGAACCCTCATTATATTTCAAAAATACCCTTATTTAAAAAGCGGTTTAAAGTTGTCATATGGAATTTCATATGGAATATTATTTCTTGGTTATAACCGCCTGCAACCTGTCAACAGACAGTCCGTCAATGCCGGCATAGCCGTCATCGTTGA
>CACYDO010000103.1 GCA_902773165.1 uncultured Ruminococcus sp.
ATTAATCACTTATATAAAAAATTCCCCTTTTCCAATTTACGAAAAGGGGAATTATAATTACTCATATCATTCGTATCTGAGCGCGTCTATCGGGTTAAGGTTTGCCGCCTTGATAGACGGAACAAGTCCGAAGATGATGCCTACGCCCATTGAGAAGGCTACCGAAATAATTATTGAGCTTATGCTGATAACTGCCGGCATTTGAATAATGAGTCCGACAAGCTTTGCTATACCGATTCCGATAAGCACGCCGATCACGCCGCCAAGACTTGTAAGCACGACTGATTCCGTAAGGAACTGACCGAGGATCACGCGTCTGCGTGCGCCCAAAGCCTTTTTCAGACCGATCTCTCTTGTTCGTTCCGTTACAGATACAAGCATAATATTCATTACGCCGATACCGCCTACGATAAGCGATATGCTTGCTATACCTATCAGCAGGATAGAAGCAACGCTCGTTATTTCGCCGAGGTATTCCGAGTCCTCCGTAAGACTTCCCGATTTGAATTCATAGTCGTTTGTAGGAAGACCATCGTTGAGAATACCTGCCGCCAATGTAGACGCTGCAACAAGCTGATCGGGGTCATCAATCTGTAAAACAACGCTCTGAATATCATCGTATCCCACTGCGTCGTTCCAGGACGTTGTCGGAATAAAAACTGAAGCGTTTACGAAGCCGACCTTCGAGAAATAGTCACTGATGTTTTCGATCTCACTGTAATCGGTCAGACGAGTTACAACGCCGACCACGGTAAAAAGCTCGTTGCCGATCTGAACTGTTTTTCCGAGAGCGCTCTCGTTTTTAAACAGTGTTGTTGCAGCGAAATCCTCAAGGATAACGACATTGCTTCTGTTGTCAAAATCTCTCTGTGTAAATAGTCTGCCCGAAGTAAGCACGCGTCCGTAAATGTTGAAATAATCAATATTTACGCCGCAGACCATTGCATAAGCGTTTTTGTCGAGATATTTAATCTCGTTGCTTCCGTATTCATGCTGATAAATGGCTGATGCGCCGCTGACACCGGGGATCTGACGAATTTTGTCAAGCTCTTCCTCGGAAACTTTATCCACGCCTGATATAGGACCGTTCTGAGACGGGTCGTATTCCATAGACATGAATAAGGAGTCTTTTTCGTAAAGGCTGACAGTGATCGTGTTTGCATCGCCGCCGACCATAGAATCCTTTAGCTGTGCGCTTGCGCCTCCGATTATCGAAACAATGATGATGATCGACGCAATACCGATGATGATTCCGAGCATTGTAAGCACAGAGCGCATTCTGTGAGATCTTATGCCGCGAAAGGAGAGCATTATATTTTCAAGCATTTAATTCACCTCGCATTTATCAATAGAAGATACCAAGATCATAGTACATATCTTCAAATGAAGTTTGGGTCGTCTGAGCGCCCTCAACAGCCTTTCCGTAGGGGAAGGCGATAAGCTCGTCCTGGCTCAGTCCGCTTGTGATCTCGTAAGCGCCGTAGTATGTGTTGCCAATGGTCACGTATCGTTTTTCTATAAGATCATTTTCTCCGGCGATCATCACGTAATATCTTGCGGCTTCGCTGCGAACGAGAGGCGCAGGGATATAAAATGTTTCTTCGCCCTCCTCGGGTATAAGCTTAATCTGAACCTCACTGTCTTCCGTGATCTCCATATCCTGATCTATTGCAACAGTGAATTTATACTGTGATTCGAGAATGCCGCTTGTCATATCCTCCATACCGTCAAGCTCTGTCGGGCGATCTTCAAGAGCAATGACCTTTCCGTCTGACATAGCGCCTGTTTCAAAATTAGTTATCGTTGCAAGCATTCCGACGTACACGCTGTCACGCGAAAATTCGCCCACAGATGCCGAAACGCTCATTCCGGCGTCGTTGGTAATCGTAAGATATGCGCCCGATTCGTTAAGGTGGTAAATATCCTTTGCAAGGTAGGTGACAACTCCGTCGATCTCAGCGACCTCACCGCCTGTTTCAGCAAGCTTTTTATTTCTTTTCGAGGTAAGCTCAGCCTGCTTTTTCTGAAGCTCCAGAGCAGCCTTTTCCTTTTCCTTAGCTGCGATCATGTCTTTAAGCTCCTGAGCTGAATAAATGTAATTGTCGTTAAGCGAAATTTCCCCGGCAGAGTCATCATTTGCAGTCTGCTGCTGAATCGGCTCCTCGGGAAGCTCCGGTTCTCCGTCGGGGAACTCAAAGCCCTCGGGCATCTCAGCGCCTGCGCCGCCCTGTACTGAGCCGCTTGCTGCGGCAAATGCTGCGAAGCCTGCGGAGTCTCCGTTAAAGGCGACCATTCCGTCGGGCGTCATCGTTACGCCGTCGCTTACGGGGAAATCGGCAGCCGTGCTCTTGTCTATTTTTGAGCCGTCAATAATTCTTGCGAAAAGCTGATTGCCTTCTGCGTCACAAACATAAAAGGCGGCGTGCTTCGGCTCTTTTTCGTCTGCAAGAGTCAGCAGATAATCCTTTGATATTACCGTTTCAAGTCCGACCTGGAAAATATACGGGTCGTCCTCTTTGCCTGAGCCGATGAGCGGCTTCGATTTTGCAGTTATGAGCTTTTCAAACGGAGATGAAGGTTCATCGGGAGTTTCGGTCTTGCTGTCGGAATCGGTGTCTTCCGGATTCTCTTCCGGTACAAAATCCTCGGGAGCATTTTCCGAAGGCTGTAATCTTGTAAGTACGTTAAGTTCATTCTGAGCGATCGTGATATCGTTGGTGAGAGTTTTGACCATCAGATCTGCGTCGGCTACGCTGTCTTCCAGGTCATGAGTATCGTAAGAGATCAGCAGATCGCCCTTCTTTACGGTATCGCCTTTTTTTACATTCACCTTGTCGATCTTTAGCTCGTTGTTGACTTTAACGCTGACAACGCTGCCCTTTACGAGCTTTCCGTAATAAGTCGAGCCTTCCTCGCCCATAGCGTACATTTCGCCTTCCTTTGCAGCGGATGATACCGTTGCAACCTTGACGTATTTATTTGATTCGTAAATTGTTTTCCCTATGAATCCGCCTCCAACGGCGAGAAGAATAAGAAGCGGAACAACGATGTATCTTGCCTTGATATGTCGCGTCATAACGTTTTTATTTTTGTCTTTATTCCTGCTCATATACTTCACCTCCGTGCTGTCTGCGGCTGGTCTGCTGCTCGAATTCACCTAACGTCATCAGCTCTCCGTCGTAGATAACGACGATCTTATCCGCGCAGTCTGCCACGCTTTTTTCATGTGTTATCATAACGATGGTAGAGCCTTCCTGATTGAGAGAAGAAAACAGCTCCATGACCTGTTCGCCAGAGCGTGAGTCGAGCGCGCCTGTAGGCTCGTCGGCAAGCAGTATTTTAGGCGAATTAACGATAGCGCGCGCTATTGCAACACGCTGCTTCTGACCGCCGGAAAGCTGAGTCGGCATAAATTTCATTCTATCTGCAAGACCTACTCTTTCAAGTGCGGCTTCAGCGATCTCGCGGCGTTTTTTCTTTTTAACTCCGGCGTAGAGAAGAGGAAGCTCTACATTGGAAAGCGCCGTTTCACGCGGCATAAGGTTAAAATTCTGAAAGACGAAGCCTATGCCCTTGTTGCGAATCGCGGAAAGAGAGTGATCGTTCTGAACGGAGATGTCTATGCCGTCAAAAAGATATTGTCCGCTCGTAGGCTTATCGAGAAGACCTATAATGTTCATCAGCGTCGATTTACCCGAACCCGAAGGACCCATAACAGAAAGGTAATCACCCTCTTTGACCTGAAGATCAATATTTTTCAGCACGGGAACTTCCATGTCGCCGATGTTGTAGTTTTTATAAATTCCTTTTAAATCGAGGATCATAACAACTGTCCGCCTCCTCTTAGCCTAAATCTTCCGCCGGCATACCGTCCTGAGCAATCACATCATCTTCCTCGAAGCCGCGGGCTGTTTCCATACCTTCAAAGAATCTGTCCTCGGGGAACGCAATGTAGTCATCGTCGTTAAGTCCCGATTTGATCTCATATTCATATGCAGCGTCATCATATTCGCCAAGCTCCACATTGCGTTTTGCCAAAGAGCCGTTGTTGTCTACCCATACGTAGGGCGCGGAGTCCGCGTCAACGATGTAAGACTCGTCGAGCCACAACCCCTCTTTGTCTTCGTCATTTACACCCAGGTCCTCCTCGATCGTAACGTGCTGACCGATAAGAAGCCCGTCTGAGCTGTCAAGAGAAATGTAAACGGGGTATTTTGTTGTTGTTTCAAGACCGTATCCGATGTTGTTTGTGATAGGCTTGGCAGTATCTATAGAAACTACCTTACCCGTCCAGGTCAGAGCTTCGTTTGTACGAGAGCGAATAAGAATAGGCTCGTCTACGTAAAGCTCGGAAACGTGCTCTTCGCTGATCGTAGCTTTAACTCTGAGATCACCGGAGGAGGTGATCGTTATGTAAGCCTCTGCTGTAGGGTCATCGACTGTTTTGATAACGCCGTCCACAGAGGATTTTACAACGGCGTTTTTGATGGAGTTCTCTATTTTTGTTATTGTTTTGTCGAGAGTTTCCTTGCTGTACTCCGCTTTTTTGAGATTCAGTTTTGTTGCCTCTATCTGATTTTCAAGCGAAAGACGGCGGTTGCCGGTAGAGGATCTCTGCTCCCTTTCAAGTGCGGCGATCTGCTCGTTGTAGGAGTTAATCTCCGATTGAGCCTGTTCGCGGTCGAGCTTGCTCTGGTCAAGCTGGAACTGCATTTCATCAACGTCATACTCAAAAAGCTTGTCGCCCTTTTTGATCTCGTCGCCTTCCTTAACGAATACCGTCTTTATTTTCTTCTCGGTGTCGCTGTCTACATTAACGACTTCCTGTGATTCCACGACAGCGCTGTATCGGTTCGATAAGAATTCGTTGTCGGTGTTAAAGCTGCTTATTTTAGATACATAAGCGATGTTGTCGTTAAAGCCTGAACCACCCGTCAGCATTGGTACGCCGACAAAATATACGGCTGCGCCCAACGCCGCGATCAATGCAATGATGATAATGGTCTTGATTACCTTTTTCATAGACGTTCCTCCGTTTATTTGTTCTATTTGGATTAATACAATTATAGCACGCTTGTTCTTTATATGTCAATAGAGAGTGAATAATAAAGTTGTACAAACCTATAACATATTTTACACTAAACTACTATAAAGGTCAATAAATTATTCCCGGGTCGGCCGGGCGAGCGCCCGGAGGCAGTTCCGGTCGGAATTTTTTGTAATCTATAGTTGGTCTCCGCGCCGCTGGCTGTCTACTAATAATTTACATTAACTTATCGGGTCGGTATGCACAGACAGGTAGTTCCGGTTGGTATTTGCCCTGAGAACATACGCACTGCAAAAGTGGCAGACGCGGCATTAAGTCGTCGTCTACCATAAACTTCATCGGAACAGCCCGTGGCCGCGTGGCCACCGCCGACAGGCAGTTCCGGTCGGAATCTTTTGTAATCTATAGTTGGTTTCCGCGCCGCAGGCTGCCTTATATACTTAGGGCGATTCATTCAAAAAAATCGCCCCGGAGAGGGGCGATAAAATTAGTGGCTCATTACTCTGACAGGACGGTCATTTTCGTCCGGATCATGGATCAGAAGAGAAATACACCAGATAGCACAAAGACCTACAAGTGTGTAGATAATTCTGCTGAGAATACTCGACTGACCGCCGAAGATCCATGCTACGAGGTCAAACTGGAAAATACCGATAGAGCCCCAGTTAATGCCTCCGATAATGAGCAGGATCAAAGAGATCTTATTTAGCATAATATTCCATTCCTTTCGCGGACAGATCAAAACGAGCGGCCGCACGTTTTTGTCCGATATTTTTTATGTAATGCTATTTTTCCGCAAAGAGGACGAAATATTCATTATTTAAAATTTTTTATTTCAGAAGATATATATTATAATGAAAAGGATTACTTGAAGATCATCTGAATGATTCCCGAAATGATTGCGGCAAGAAGAGGGAATCCCAGAAGTGTGCCGATCCATTTTTTTACAGCAGATTTTTTCGGAATATACGGTTTAAGATCCTCTGTTCCCGGTATGATCCAGGTTTTAGTATGCCCGACCCAATACATATCTATAAACAATCTGTCAAAGATACCCATTATCAGAAGAATAGCGGTCATTTGAAAAAAGACGTCTAAAAATCCCTTTGCGCCGTTGAGAAAGCAGACCATTGCCGGAACGACTGTAAATATTGGCAAAAACAGAGCAATACCTGACAGCACTGAGATTTTTTTGATTTTTTCTTTTGTTGTAAGCCCCAACTCGACCACTCTGTCCTGAACGTCCTGTTCGTAGAACACCACCAAGCCCACGGGACCATTCGCGATACCTACCACGCAGACGATAAGAAGCCAGAAGCACATTACAAGGCCTTCGATTATTATAAGCATAATTTAACCTCCTGAAGGGTATCTCTGAATATAATAAAATAAAGCCCCGTCAAACAATGACGAGGCTTCTGGCAGGGGCAGAAGGACTCGAACCCTCGGCACGCGGTTTTGGAGACCGCTGCTCTACCAACTGAGCTATACCCCTATGTAGTGATCTCAATACGATCAATTAAGAACGCTATATTATTATAACAGCAGTTCGATGATTTGTCAAGGGGTAAATAAAAAATTATGGAGATTTCCGCTAAATAACTGTAAATAAACAACTCCTTGCTTTCGCAGTCCAACCTGCACCCCGGCAAAGCTTCTGATAACGTTTTTACGATGATCGTTAAATTGGATTATTTAATTGCCACATTAAAATAAATAAAAAACGATAAATAAAAAACGCGGCAGCAAATTAACCATCATTATAAGCTGAAATCGGAAC
>CACYDO010000104.1 GCA_902773165.1 uncultured Ruminococcus sp.
AACCGCGCGCGAGCCCATATGCTTCTTTTCACAGACAACGTTCTTTACTCCGTGATTTCTGTAATATTCAAACGCCTGCAACGGGTGCTCCAGAAAATCATCAAACACGCTTGTTTTACATGGCGACATTGTGGGCGGCAGATATATCAGCCAGTGAGGGTCGGCGGCATAGCGCGACATGATCTCAAGCGCCGCAGCGCTGTTGTTTTCGTGTATATTTATCGAGGGCATAAGCTTTGTCTGTAAATAGAGCTTGCCGCCGATATCGCCGAGGGTCAGCATATCGTCAGGTTCGCTTGCATCTGGTTCGTTGTGCAGCGGCTTTACCGGCTCGTAATACTGCCGCAGCGCCTTTACGCTGACGCATTCTCTTTCCGGATAACGAAAAGCTGTCAGGCTGCCGCCGAATACACAGCCGGTATCTATGCAGTAAGTACCGTTCAGCGACTGCACCTCCGACTGCGGAGTATGACCATAAACAATGATCGCTCTGCCGCGATAATCAGCCGCCCAGTTCAGGCGAACAGGCAGACCGTACTCATCGCTCTCCCCCGTCGTTTCGCCGTAAAGGCAGAAATCACGCACACGCATTGAGCCTCTGCCTATATATTCCTGCTTTATGCCGGCATGAGAGATCACGAGCTTGCCGTCATCGAGAACATAATGACTTACAAGGCTGTCGATAAAACCGGCAGTTTCCTTTTTGAAGTCCTCGCCCGCTGCTTCAAGCTGAGAAACGGTAATATCAAGACCATGTGTGATCGTGACATTTCTTCCTCTGAGATATTTCAGCAGCTTGACGTCATGGTTTCCTGGAACTGCAACGGCGCTGCCTGACTTTACCATGTCCATCACAAGGCGGAGAACCTCTACATTCTTAGGACCTCTGTCGCATAGATCGCCGAGAAAAGCCGCCTGCCTGCCAAACGGGTGACTGTACACGCCGCTGTCATTCTGAACGTATCCAAGCTTTTTCAAGAGCATTACAAGCTCGTCATAGCAGCCGTGGATATCTCCTATGATATCGAAGGGACCGTGCAGCTCGCGTTTATCGTTCCAAAGCTTAGTACGAACTATCTCGGCGCTGTCGATCTCCTCCTGTGATTTCAGCACATACACAAAGCGAAAGCCCTCTTTCTTCAGATGTCTGATGCTTCTTTGCAGGCTTGTATAATGGCTGTGTACAACTCCGTCGGGGTAGCCCCTCTCCGCGCGCGCTTTGTTTCTCTGCAACAGCTCTTTTTCAGGAAGATCAAGGACGATCGCGACGGAATGAACATTTTGTCTGCGCGCGAGGTCTAACACCTGCTGTCTTGCGCTCTTCTGTAAATTGGTAGCGTCGATGACGGTCGTTTTCATATGGTCAAGTCTCTTGTCGGCAGCGTTATAAAGCAGCTCGAAGGCGTCCTTGGAGACGGTCTGATCGTTTTCATCGTCCGAAACCATAGCGCGGAAAAAGTCGGACGAAAGCACCTCTGTATCCTTGAAATGCTTATGTGCAAAGGTCGTCTTGCCGCCGGAGGTCGCTCCGATCATAGCGACAAGCGCAAACTCTGGTATCTCTATACGCATTATTTACACGTCCTTTCATTACTAAGAGTAAAAACAGCTCCCTGCGTCGGAGTGCCGCACGCTTCGTCAATTTCTCCGATATCCATATACGTTACCGTGTAACCGAAATCATTGCAGATATGCTCACACCATGACTTAAACTGCGGTCTTGTCCATTCAAAGCGGTGATCTTTATGGCGCAGAGTACCGTTTTCCAGCGTGGGATAGTTGTCGTTGTACTCCTTATTCGGAGTTGTGACGATAACATTTTTTGGCTTTGCAGAACTGAACAGCACCTTCTCAAACAAGGGAATTCGCGACTCGTCAATATGCTCGATAACCTCAACCACACACGCTGCGTCGAAGTTCTCAAAGCGTTTATCCTTATACAGAAGCGACGCTTGTATGAGCGTCAGCTTATCACGAAGATACGGCTGCATTCTGTCATAATTTAATTTTTGTTTAGCCCTTTCAAGTACGCTTACCGAAACATCGGCGGCTGTGATCTTTTTTATCTGAGCTTCACGCAGAAGCAGTGAGGTAAGCCGCCCCTCTCCGCAGCCGATATCGAGAACAGACGCCGCGCCGCTTTGCAGCACTGCATTTTTTACTGCTTCCATGCGCTGAGTGTTGAGCGGTATACGCTTTTCTGAAATTTCCTCTTGTTCTGACCTCACCTCGGCTTCTTCCTTCTCTGTTTCCGACTCCGCTTCGAGCAGTCTTGCAATAGCCTTATTTGCATAGCTGCGCTTCATATCGAAATATCGCCTTATGATAATGTTCTTCATCGGGTGAGCCTGAAGCCAGCCCTCACCGTGATGCAGGAGCTTGTCGATCTCTTCTTCACTCATATAATAATGCTTCTGCTTATCGAAAACAGGTATCAACACATAAATATGATTAAGCAGATCGCAAAGCTTCAATTTTCCGCTGAGAGTCAGGTCTATGTAGCAGCTGTCTCCCCACTGCGCAAACTGCTCATCAAGTATGCTTCCGCGAATCGTGATATCGTAGCCGAGAGGCTCAAAAACCTCTTTGACAAGCTCTTTATCGCCGCGAACAGGGAGATTATAAATAACCGCTTCGAGATCGAGCGCGGTGTCTGCAAGCTCCTGACGCTTGGTGCATTTTCCGCTCATTGCAGTGCTGAACACACGGTTGATCGCTGTACTCATAAATGAAGACGAAACATACGGTCTGTCGTTTACATAATCGAATAGTCCGCCGTCCTTTGAGCCGAGCTTACCTCTTGCAAGGTCGATAGGGTTAAGATCAAGCAGCAGAGCGGCAGTTGTGCGGCTGTCGGTCACTTCCGTATAGAATACATACGCCTTGCCGAAGCTCAGGTCAAAGCACTGCGCTCTGTAAGGATTTTTATGCAGCAGGTAGCCAAGCTCCTGCGTATTTGTCCCTTTCATCGTTATCGTCATCAACATTTTATTCAGTCCTTTCCTTTCGCTGAATATATAATAACATAATCTTCCATTTTTATCGTGGAAAAAAAACTGCGAAGATAAAAATACCGCTGCCTAAACGGAACAACCATTTACACAGCGGTATTATTATTATAATTCAAATCTTTTCTGGCGTCTCAGTCTGTTTTGTATCATTCCGATAAATCTGTCCGGCGCAGTCACGCGGACGAGCGGCCCGAAGGACAACACACGAATGAGCATTTCCGTTTCGTCGTTCTGTTCATAGCTGATGATAAGGCGGTAACGGTTGTCGTCAAGCTTAACGGCCGTCTTTTCAAAATGCGAAAAATGCAGCATTACGCGCTCCAATGCGTTTCTTTCGTCAACAAGCTCCAACGTAATCGTGCGGCTTCTGCCTATATGTTTTTTTGCCTTTTCAACCTTGAATTCTCCTTCATGCAATGAACATTCCGTGATCCTGCCGAGATTTATAACTGCGGCAGTCCGGCTGCCGCTTGTAAGCAGCCTGAACTTATCGTCCTTTTCGGAGTATTCGAGCATTTCCGGCATCACGGTAAAGGTAAGCTCATTCCCCTTTTTATTGCGCAGAGTAATGTCAAGCGCCTG
>CACYDO010000105.1 GCA_902773165.1 uncultured Ruminococcus sp.
ATACGTCAGTATTACTGCGCCCTCTTCCTTGTCTTGCAAAAATTATCCTCGAAAATCCTTTTAAAGCTTTTAATCAGAGATCAGTATAATACTGAAAAAAACCGATTTCTCATTCACTTCACGCCGATATGACCGGCGTAAATTATTTTACCAGCTTCATCGAAATAGTATAACACAAAAAAAATGTGCTGTCAACAAAAAGGTAATACACCGCGGATATCCGCAGCATATTACCCTTCCTTACTTTTTTACATCTTAATAAAATATTATTCTGCTGCACCGTCAGTCGGCTCTGCTTCAACCTCGGCAGCAGGAGCAGGCGCGTCCTCCTGTACGGGTTCGGCAACAGGCGCAGGAGCAGCTTCCTCCTTAGCCTCACAGCTGCATGCACAAGCTTCCTCGGTCTTAGGCGCTGTGTAGGAGTTTGCAAAATCAAGCGACGTTCCGCATCTCTTGCAGAAAAGACTGTCTACCGAATTCTTGCAGCCGCACTTCGGGCAAATAATACGTCCGCAGTCAGCTGTAACGGAATCCTGCAGGCTTTTGAGCTCGCTGATAAGAACAGTGATATTGTTCACATACTCTCCGACAACAGCCTGATCCGTTGTTCCTGCAACGGTCGTATCGTACACATACCTTCCTAAGATCTCAAACTGCGAAGAGATCTTGCTTTTAAGCTCTGCAGAAGAAACTCTTACCTTAGATCTGTCTACTACGTCTGTTGCAGCCTTTGTAAGACCTTCCACCGCTGCCGCTGCATTAACAATTACATCATCAAATAAACTCATAAAAAATCCTCCCTTTTGTGAGCCTTCATCGGCTCATCGTCCTACTAATTCCGCGTATTCGCGTGATGTATCGCTTTACGCATTTATATTATACCACGTTATTTGATAAAAATATAGTATAAATTGTAAACATTTTTTATAAAATAGCCTTAATCCCCATATTTCCCGTTGCCGATAAATTCACGCAGCAGTGAATTTTCGGGCACGTACTTTTCCTCTATCGGCACAAAGGCTTTTGCCCTCTTTATCAGATCCTGCGCATAGTCGTATTCCTCATGACCGGGAGATACATGCTCCAGAATACCCACTGCTTCGCTTGCAGTGATACACGGTTCATAGATATGTATGGAATTTATCGTTATATCACCGGAATATTTAAAAGGCACAATATATTTCTTTTCACCAAAAAGAACATTATCCCACATACCGATCGTATGCTCGGCAGTGCTGCCGCGGAATTTATAATCGCGGACAAGACGGCGCATAAGGCGCAGCTCACAGGCAGTAATAAAGTAGCCCTTTTTCCCTTCCTTGTGAATCCCCTGTTTAACACTGATGTAGATCTTTTTAAGACCGCCGGTCGATTTTAAATGCTCGGTAAAGATCGGGTTCAGAGCATGTATCCCCTCAATTATCGCGATTTTATCGCCCTTCAGACTTACGTGTACCGTATCTCCCGTAGGCTCGCTTTTAGCAAAATCAAACGTCGGGATATCGCTCTCACCTGTTTTAAGCAGTTCGCCTATACAGCGCTCTATCGTCTTGATATTGAGAGCTTCCACGCACTCAAAATCCGGCTTTCCTCGCGGTGTACGCGGAACACGGACTTCACCGAGATAAAAATTATCCATCGACACGATCTGCGCAGGACGACCGAGATTTTCAAGCTCTTCTCCGAGCATTTTCGCCGTGGTGGTCTTTCCGGAAGCGGAAGGTCCTGCAAGCATGACCACTCTGCATTTTTCCGGCGATTCCAGTATTCTTCGCGCGATATCGCGGATATCGGCTCGGTAAGCCGCCTCTGCCTCCGTTACGAACTGCGCGGGGTCGCTCTCGGCAAACTCGTTGATCTTGTCTACGGTAAGCGCATACCGCCTGTATGAGTTACCTAAATTTATCATAAAATTCTCCGATCCCTTTCTTACGTTCCAAAACTGTTTCAAAGCTGTCTATATATTCGTATGGATATTTGTAGTTGAATATTCGTTCTATGGGGCTGTTTCCGCGGCACAATTTTGTGACAGCACCTGCCCCGCATGCGATTATAGGCTGAGTTTCCGCCATTATAAATACGTTATAATAGCCCTCCTTGCCGGGCTTTGCCCAGCCGGTATTTTCAAGATTGCCGACCATACGGCTCTGGCGGTAGAGATAATAAGGGCTGTAACCGTTTTCGTGAAGCATGCGATCGGCGTCTGAATGCATTTCAACGACGGCAGAAGCCTCTTTTTTGTCGATCATCTTGCCGCTTTGCGTAAGATCGGAAGCGCGTTTCATAGCAAGTGTATGTACGGTAATGCTTTCGGGGGAAAGCTTCGTAAGCCTGACCAACGTTTCTCGGAAGCTATCGGGGGTATCCTTCGGCAAACCTGCGATCAGATCTGTATTGATGTGATCGAAACCAAGCTTTCGAGCAAGCTCAAACGCGCTGTAAAAATCCTCGCAGGTATGGCGTCTGCCTATCGCTTCAAGCACCTCGTCGCTTAGAGTCTGCGGATTTATGCTTATTCTGTCAACAGCAAATTCCTTCATTGCAAGAAGCTTGTCCTCATCTATCGTTTCGGGACGGCCTGCTTCAACGGTGAATTCGCGGCAGCCCGACATATCGAAGCGGCTCTGCACAACAGAAAAAACACGGCGAAGCTGATCTGCGCTCAATGTGGTCGGCGTACCGCCGCCCATGTATACAGATTCAAGATGAAGTCCGCAGC
>CACYDO010000106.1 GCA_902773165.1 uncultured Ruminococcus sp.
ATCCATGCTTACACAGGCGATCAGATGATCCTTGACGGTCCTCACAGAAAGGGCGACCTCAGAAGAGCAAGAGCAGGCGCAGCTAACATCGTTCCTAACTCCACAGGCGCAGCAAAGGCTATCGGCCTTGTTATCCCTGAGCTTAACGGCAAGCTCATCGGCTCCGCTCAGCGTGTTCCTGTTCCGACAGGTTCTACAACGATCCTTACAGCTGTTGTTAAGGGTGCAGATGTTACTGTTGACGGTATCAACGCAGCAATGAAGGCCGCAGCTTCCGAGTCCTTCGGCTACAACGAGGATCCGATCGTTTCCAGCGACGTTATCGGCATGAGATTTGGTTCTCTCTTCGACGCTACTCAGACAATGGTTTCGAAGATTGCTGATGACCTTTACGAGGTTCAGGTTGTTTCTTGGTACGATAACGAGAACAGCTACACTTCTCAGATGGTTAGAACGATCAAGTACTTCGCAGAGCTCGCTTGATAAATTTTCAAATCTGAATTTTATGATTCTCCTGCCTTCTGGCGGGAGAATTTTTTTGTAAAATATTTAATATTTATGGAAATAATACGAAAAATATATTATAATCATAATAGGCTTGCAATTATAGTTAGAATTGATTTCACGTTGGTTTTGATTATTCGATGCTTCTTGGAAATAATAAAAAACGACTACAGCATTTTTCTTGAAATCGGGAGGATAGACAATGGTAGACAGAGTAAACGGAATGGGACTTACGGGTATTGAAGCGTATGCAGTAGACGTTGAAGCTGCTATTTCTCAGGGACTTCCTTCATTTGACGTTGTGGGGCTTCCGGATGCGGCGGTAAAGGAGTCGCGCGACCGTGTGCGTTCAGCAATAAAAAACTGTGGATTTGAATTTCCATTAGGGAAAATAACTGTAAATCTCGCTCCGGCAGATGTAAAGAAAGTAGGTCCGCTTTATGATCTTCCTATTTTTATTGCTATATTAAAGCTTTCAGGCCAGCTTGACGCTGATATCAGCGGAGATGTTTACATAGGAGAGCTTTCCTTATTTGGCAGCGTTCGTCCGGTTAACGGAGTTTTGCCGATGACGATAGAAGCGCAAAGACTAGGCTATAAGCGCATTTTTGTTCCCTATGAAAACAGATCTGAGGCCGCTGTTGTAAAGGGGATAGAGGTTTACCCCATAAAGGACGTAGGCTCGCTTTACAGCCATCTTACAGGACGTAAAATGCTCGAACAGGCAGACCGCGATGAGCTTACCGTTACAATGGGAGATTTCTCCGTGGATTTTTCCCAAGTCAAGGGTCAGTATGAAGCAAAACGCGCTATCGAGATAGCCGCCGCAGGAAGTCATAATATGCTTCTTGTAGGTCCTCCCGGCTCGGGCAAAAGCATGCTTGCGCAGCGTATGCCCACAATATTGCCCGACATGACGTTTTCCGAGATGATCGAGACAACGAAGATACATTCCGTTGCCGGAGTTCTCCCCGGAGGGGTTTCTTTGATAAATCAGCGTCCTTTCCGCGCTCCTCACCACACTATCTCTCCGATGGGGCTTTCGGGCGGCGGTACGGTTCCGCGTCCCGGTGAAATCTCCCTTGCTCACAACGGAGTATTATTCCTCGACGAGTTTCCCGAGTTTACGCGTCAGACTATGGAGGTCCTGCGACAGCCGCTTGAGGACGGCAGCGTTACAATTTCGCGCGTGAGCGGAACACTGACTTACCCGTGCAGCGTTGCGCTTGTTTGTGCAATGAATCCTTGTCCGTGCGGTTATTACGGTACGGGCGTGCGCAAATGTACATGCTCTCCAAATGAGGTTACAAGATATCTGAATAAAGTATCGGGCCCGCTTCTTGACAGAATAGATATCCATATTGAGGTGCCTGCGGTCAGATATGAGGAATTATCAAGTCCTATCCCGGCAGAATCTTCCGCAGAGATCAGACAAAGGGTCAATAAGGCTCGCAGTATTCAGCTTGAACGCTTCAAAGACATCAATATTACGTCGAATGCACGTATCCCCACAGGAAAGCTGCATGAATTTTGCCGTCTTGACGATAAAGCGGACGCGGTTCTTAAAAAAGCATTCGATAAGCTTGGACTTTCCTCACGCGCATACAGCAAGATACTTAAGGTGTCGCGGACGATAGCCGACCTCGATGGCAGCGACATAATACGCTCCGTTCATATTTCCGAAGCTGTTCAGTATAGAAGTCTGGACAGAAAATATTGGAATAGGTAATAAAATTATACGATTTTGGGAAAATTATACATAAATTAAGGGAACAATACAGCAAAATGCAAAACAGACAAAAAGTAAATACAACAATTGCGCAATTTGTTAAAAAGCGCACTTGACAAAACGTTTGATAAATGTGATAATTATGACTGGATTGTTTTGTTTAAAAGAATAAACTTCAGAAGAGCAGACGTTGATTTGTCTGAATGATATCTATTTTTTGAAAAATGCAAGCTGTGATGAGGAAAAGGTGGATAATTTTCAATGAATGAGAATAATAACAGAAGAAATATGAATTCGGAAGAGTATACGATTGATCTTATGCTTATGCTTGGTCTTTTGCGTAAACATGTGCTGCTTATCATTGTGGCTGCAATTATAGGCGGAGGGCTTGCATACAGCTATACCAGATTTATGATACCCGAGAAATATAGGGCAACCGCAACAGTTATTATTAATAACAGAGCGACAGATTCGCAGTATATTTATCCCAGTGAGATCCAAAGCTCACAGGATCTTGCTCAGCTCTATTCGATCATCATTAAAGCAGATAATGTTCTTGAATCTGTAAAGAAGGATCTTAATCTTGATATCAGCAATGAGCAGCTGAAAAATTCCATAGACGTGGGTCTTGTAGGTGAAACACAGGTCGTTGAGATCTCCTGCACAAGCACGAATCCCGACTATGCGCTTGATCTTGTTACAAAATTCGTTGAGTATTCCAAGCCTGTCATTCTTGAAAAGGTAGAGGCAGGTTCGGTCAAGGATCTTAACGAGCCTGCACTTTCCAACAATGGATATCCCGTATCCCCTAACAGGCGCAAAAATACCGCTGTAGGTGTTCTCGGCGGCATGGTAGCGTCGGCTGCGTTTGTTATCCTTAAAGAAATGCTCAATACGAAGTTTAAAACAGAGGCTGACGTTACAAATACGCTTGGCATTCCCGTTTTGGGAGTTATTCCTTATATTGAAGGAAAGGAGTTTGCCCAGAAATGAGTGAGATAAATACAGTAACAGAGGAAAACACGCACCATAAACACCACAGACATCACAGACACAAACGCACCTCCATGACGAAGGAGATATACAGCATTGCAAACAGTGCAGCGCCTACCTATTACGTTGAAGCGTTTAAAATGATAGCTTCAAATATCGAGTTCATTGCTATCGCTCAGGAATGCAAAAGTATTCTTGTTACCTCTACGGTGCAGGACGAGGGTAAGACAAATCTGTCTGTAAATCTGTCTCTTGCACTTGCAGGATACGGAAAAAAGGTCTGCATCGTGGACTGCGATTTCAGAAAGCCCAGCGTACACAGACTCCAGCGCAATCCTATTGGTCTTACTCATGTTCTTAAAGGTGAAGTGCCGCTGGAGGAAGCTATTTTTAAACATCATGATTCCGATCTGAATATTCTTTTGGGCGGCGTTATTCCGCCAAACCCGACCGAACTGCTTGCAAGTACGAAAATGCAGAAGGTCGTTGAGCAGCTTGCTGAAAAATATGATTATGTCATTTACGATACCCCTCCGTGCCTGGGTATCAGTGACGTTTCCGTACTTGGCAGATACATGGACGGCGCTGTTATCGCTATCAGACATGATTCTACCGATAAGAGAATGGTAGAGCGCTCGCTCGCAAATATAGAGAACGCCGGAATTAAAGTATTAGGCGCAATTCTAATGGAATACAAGGCGGATTCCGATGTATCTAATTCGTATTATTATAAATACGGATATAAATACGGAGGATATTATTATGGCGATAAAGAAAGCTGATATACACTGCCATATACTCCCCGGTATAGATGACGGAGCGAAAAATACTGAGGTATCGCTTGAATTGCTGCGCGAACACAGAAATCAGGGCGTTGAAAAGGTGATATTTACGCCCCATTTCAATTCTGACAAGATCTCTGTGGAGGAGTTCAGTGCTAAACGTGCACAAAGCGCAGAATTGCTCACTTCAATGAAGGAATTTAAAGATATTGGCATAGAATATAAGCTCGGCGCCGAGATTTATTACACAATAAACCTGGGGGAGCTTGATCTTTCCAATCTTTGTTTTTCCGGTTCTGATTATGTTTTGGTAGAGCTTCCCACTCAGGCTCGTCCTCATGGAATGAAGCGTACTTTCGGAAATATGATAAGAAATGGGTATATTCCGATAATTGCTCACGTTGAACGCTATTCCTATATGCTGAAAAACCCGAACGAGCTTTATGATCTTATAGATTTAGGCTGCCTTGCTCATATAAACGCGGAGGCTCTTATCCAGAAAACTAAAGCTACATCTATGATCTGCTATTTCGTTCGGCATGGTTTGGTACATTTTATGTGCAGTGACTGTCATTCTCGTCACAGACGTCCTCCGAATCTTAAACAGGGCTTTGAGGAAATGAGATCTCTTCTCGGTGATAAGTATGCAGACAGATTTTTAAGTAATGCAAATGATGTATTTAATGCACAAACGATAAATCCGGAAATTAACAATTTAAAAAAACCGAAGAATATGTTCGGTGTATGGATATAAAAGGAAAAAGGCTCGACAGCGAAATGCTGTTAAGCCTTTTTTTGTTATCGGATATAGTGTTAAGATAATATATATAAAATCGATAATCAATACGGATGTGTATAAAATTATGACGTGTTAAGAATATGAAACACCCATTTTAATCATTAATACAATAGTATACGCCGCTAAAGTGACAGCTTTTTGAACTCTTTGTGATAGTTGGATTAAAGCTTTACGGATACCGCATGAACGGCATAATTTCAGCGATTTAGATAAAAAACAAAAATTAACTTTGGGTAGTATTACGCCCAACAATTGCCATAATAATTCTTTAACGGAACTAAAAACCGAAAATGATATTTTATAATATTAACAGTAATATTCGGAAAAAGTGCGTGTTTTTGTGTTTGTCAACAAAGCCACAAAACAACTTATAAGAACTTATAAGGAGGAAAATAGCAATGAGAAAGCTTTTCACAAAAATCATTTGCTGTGCTCTGCTCGCTGGTTTGGTAACAAGCGGCAGTATTGTTGCGCTCAACGGTGCGGTTGACGCTTCCGCAGCAGAAGTTACGGCTGAAGAGTCCGCAGCAAGCGGCATTACAGTTCACTACAAGAGTGACGCTGGTACGCCGTCTGTTTATTATTGGAATTCCCTGCCGAAAAATATCGAAGTAGAGTATCCCGGTGCAGCGATGACAGATGAGGGAGACGGCTGGTATAGCTATACTTTCGATGGCATAACTAAGATCAATATGCAGTTCATCGCAGGCGGCAGCCGTACAACAGAACTGACAAGAACAACAGCCGGCGAGTATTGGTTCGACGGCAAGAAGTGGTACAATAAAAAGCCCGGTAAGGTAACTCCCGGTCCCAATCCGGTAGGCGATTATGAGCGTACTGATATGCGTCAGGATTCTATTTATTTCGTTATCACAACGAGATTCTATGACGGTGACACAGGCAACAACGTTCATTGCTGGGACGACGCACAGGCTAACAACCCCGATTCAGACCCGGCTTGGAGAGGTGATTTTCAGGGTCTTATCGACAAACTCGATTACATCAAGGCTCTCGGATTCAGCGCGATCTGGATCACTCCTGTAGTAGAGAACTGCTCCGGTTACGATTACCACGGCTATCATGCGTTTGATTTCAGCAAGGTAGATCCCCGTTATGAGAGCGATGGGGCTACGTATCAGGATCTTATCAACGCAGCTCATGCGAAGGATATCAAGATCATTCAGGACGTTGTTTGGAACCACTCCTCTAACTTCGGTGAGGCTACACTTTGCCCCATGTTTGAAAAAGAGTATGATTCTATCCAGGATCTTGCTGATCCCGACAGCGTTAAGCACGTTAGCAACTCTAAGCTTCTTGAGAAGTATCCTGATTACGATTCAATGCAGCCCGGTCCGCAGTTCCAGGCTCGTCTTGCTATGATGAAGGAAGACAATACTGATACAAAGAACTACTACCATCATGAGAAGAACCTCAGCTACGGTTCTTACACCGAGCAGACAGGTCAGATGGCAGGCGACTGCGTTGATATCAACACAGAGAATCCCGAAGTAGCTAAGTATCTCGTAGATACATTCATGAATTATGTAAACATGGGCGTTGACTGCTGCCGTTTCGATACAGAGAAGCACATCAACCGCTGGACTCTTAACAACGGTTACTTCCCGGCATTCCAGAAGGTAGATAACTTCTACATCTTCGGTGAGGTTTGCTCACGCCGCCGTGAGGTTATGAACGAGGGCGGTCCTTCCGACTCCTGCTTCTTCTACACATGG
>CACYDO010000107.1 GCA_902773165.1 uncultured Ruminococcus sp.
CGAGATTCCATCAACGAAGGGAGTGCTGTAAATGACGGCAATTATTGATTACGGCGTAGGCAATCTTTTTTCGCTGAAGAGCTCGTTTGCGTTCATCGGTGAAGAGGCTGTTGTTACGAATGACCCCGAGGTCATCATGAGCGCGGACAGGATAGTTCTGCCGGGAGTAGGCGCGTTCGGCGACGCTGCAAAGAAGCTTTTTGACAGCGGCATGGCGGACGTACTGAAAAAGGCTGCTGCGCAAAGCAAGCCTATTCTCGGAATTTGTCTGGGAATGCAGCTTTTGTTTGAGAAAAGCTGCGAATACGGCGAGCATGAGGGGCTTGGGTTTATAAAGGGCAGCGTTCTGCCGATCGCAGAGCGCGTTGACACGAGCGTGTACAAAATTCCGCAGATCGGCTGGAATGCGCTGAAATTCACGAAGCCTTCGCCGCTTTTTAAGTACATAAACGAGGGCGACCACGTTTATTTCGTTCACTCGTATTACGGTGCTGACTGCGATGAAGCTCTCATTGCGACGTGCGAATACGGCTTTGACGTAACGGCGGCGGTAAGCGCAGGCAGCGTTTACGGAACGCAGTTCCACCCTGAAAAAAGCGGCGCTGTCGGCATGAATATTTTAAGGGCATTCTGCGAGATCTGACCTTTGAAAGGAAACGTGAGTTATATGAATATTTTTCCTGCAATAGATCTGATAGACGGCTGCGCCGTGCGCCTTTTCAAGGGCGATTACAGCAAAAAGACCGTGTACAGCGACGACCCCGTGAGCGTAGCAAAGGGCTTTGCGAAAGCCGGCGCGGAGTATATCCACATTGTTGATCTTGACGGTGCGCGCGACGGCTCAAACGCCAACATAGAAACGGTTCGCAGGATCGTAGCCGAAAGCGGACTCAAAGCCGAGATCGGCGGCGGTATACGCACAAAAGAGGCGATAGAGAAGTACCTTGATCTTGGTGTTATGAGAGTTATTCTCGGAACGGCAGCCGTGACTGACGAGGAATTTCTCAAAGCGTCCGTTCGCGATTACGGCGAAAAGGCAGCGGTCGGCGTTGACATTAAAGACGGATTTGTAGCGATAAAGGGCTGGACTGAGACGTCGCAGCTCGGCTGCTTTGAGTTCTGCGAGAAGCTTGAAGGTCTTGGAGTAAAGACGGTCATCTGCACAGATATTTCCAAAGACGGCGTTATGTCGGGAACGAACATTGAGCTTTACAAGCAGCTGTCGGAGAGATTCAGCATGGATATAGTTGCTTCGGGCGGCGTTTCGAGCATAGAAAATGTGCGGACGCTTGCAGAGATGAACATGTACGGAGCGATCCTCGGAAAAGCGCTGTACACCGGCGCTATCGACCTGAAAGAAGCGCTTGCCGCTGCGGAGGTTGCAAAATGATAACGAAAAGGATAATCCCGTGCCTTGACGTTCGCGACGGGCGCGTGGTAAAGGGCGTAAATTTTCTCGGTATAAAGGACGTATCGTCGCCGGTAAAGCTTGCGAAATTTTACAGTGACTGCGGCGCGGACGAGCTTGTATTTTATGATATCACGGCTTCCGCGGAGGGCAGAGCTATTTTTACGGATATTCTCTGCGAGGCGGCGAGCACGGTATTTATTCCGCTGACGGTAGGCGGAGGAATAAACACGGTAGATGATTTTGACAGAGTGCTGAAATGCGGCGCTGACAAGGTGAGCGTTAATTCGGGCGCGATAAGAAATCCTGATCTTATCTCAGCGGCGGCGCAGCTTTACGGCGATCAGTGCGTAGTTCTCTCGGTAGACGCAAAGCGCGTGGACGGCAAATTCCACGTATTCGCTAAAGGCGGCAGAGAAGACACGGGTATGGACGCGATAGAATGGATAAAGCGCGGACAGGCATCGGGCGCAGGTGAGATCGTACTGAATTCGATCGACACAGACGGCGTTAAGGACGGTTTTGATCTTGAAATGCTCGGGGCTGTCTGCGAGATAGCGGAGGTTCCCGTAATTGCTTCGGGCGGCGCCGGGGGCATAGGGGATTTTGTTGATCTGTTCAAGGCGCTGCCGAAGGTAGACGCAGGGCTTGCGGCTTCGATTTTCCATTTTGGAGAAGTGGAGATCAGTACGCTGAAGAGGGAGCTTGCAGAGAATGGGGTCAATGTGAGGATTTAACTTACGCTGCCGAGATTGATAAAATAAATTATAAATGAGGTAAACAATATGATAGATATCGAAAGCTTGAAATTCGACGAAAAAGGTCTTATCCCTGCCGTTGTTATCGACGCAGTGAGCAAAAAAGTCCTTACCGTCGCTTATATGAATAAGGAAAGTCTCGAAATTTCTGTTAAGGAAGGCAGAACGTGCTTCTGGTCGCGTTCACGTCAGGAGCTTTGGCGCAAGGGTGAAACTTCGGGCAACGTTCAGCATATC
>CACYDO010000108.1 GCA_902773165.1 uncultured Ruminococcus sp.
CTTGTCATGATGCCGACGTTGATAATAGAAGACGGCAGCGGCGGTTTTTCTAAGGAGATGCTGGACATTTACGGAGATTATAAGGAGGGGCATATATGAGCGGTATACTTTACGTTGTAGGTACGCCTATCGGTAATCTCGGCGATTTTTCACCCCGTGCTGTCGAAACTCTGGAGCAGGTCGATTTTATTGCCGCAGAGGATACGCGCGTTACGCTGAAGCTTATGAATCATTTCGGAATAAAAAAGCCGATGGTGAGCTATTACGAGCATAATAAGCGTGAACGCGGCGAGGTCATCTGCGAAAGAATAGAGTCCGGCGAAAGCTGCGCGATCGTTACAGACGCCGGAATGCCATGCATTTCAGACCCCGGTGAGCTGCTCGTTTCGCAGTGCGCCGAAAGAGGAATAACGATAGCGGTCGTTCCCGGCCCTACGGCTATGGCTTCCGCTCTGGCGATCTCCGGTCTTCCTACGGGCAGATTTACGTTTGAGGGATTTCTGAGCGTTACGAAAAAAAGTCGTTTCGATCATCTGGAATCGCTGAAAAACGAGCGCCGCACGATGATATTTTATGAAGCACCCCATAAGCTCGGAAACACCCTGACCGATATGTATAATTATTTTGGCGACAGAAGAATTTCAATAGTCAGAGAATTGACGAAGATCCACGAAGAGGTCATTCGTACAAATCTTAAGGACGCCGCCGAAAAATACGGCGATGGCGGTCTGAAGGGCGAGATCGTACTTATTGTTGAGGGGAAAACCGAGGCTGAACAAGCGGAATATACAATAGAACAGGCTGTTCAGATCGCACGTCAGTACAGCAAAGAGGGTGCGTCCGCTTCCGAGGCGGCAAAACAGGCAGCAAAGGAAACGGGATTCAAGAAAAATGAAATATACAGGCTTTTGCTTGAAAAATAATTATAAAAAAGTGTGTAACTTTTTTTATTGTTCGGGTACTAATTATATGGTACGTCCGAATTGGCGGATAATTATGGAATAATAATTATCCGTGATTTTACATAACGATCTACGATAACTAATACAGTAGAATCATTGCAGCGGAAAAAATACAGCTGCATGAAAGATCACAAGGAGCGTTACATATGAATTTTAAAATTCTGGGAACGGGAAGCTACGTTCCCGAAAATGTAGTTACAAATGACGATATGGCGAAAATCGTAGAAACATCAGACGAATGGATCTCGAAAAGAGTCGGTATAAAAGAAAGGCATGTAAGTATCAGCGAAACAACGCTCGATATGGGTCTTAATGCAGCAAACAGTGCGCTTGAAAATGCAGGCGTAACGGGCAGCGATATTGACCTGATCGTAGCGGCAACTATCTCGGCTGATTCGGTTTGCCCGAATCTTGCGTGCATGATACAGAATCGTATCGGTGCGGACTGCATGGCGTTTGACGTCAGCGCGGCATGCTCCGGATTTTTATTTGCTCTTGAAACCGCTATGGGCTTTATTGAAAGAGGAAGAGCAAAGAAGGTGCTTATCGTATGCGCCGAAAGAATGAGCAAGCTTCTTGACTGGAACGACAGAGGAACGTGCGTTATCTTCGGTGACGGCGCGGCAGGCGTTGTTCTTGAAGCTTCACAGGACGGCTTCTACGATTCCGTAATCCATACAAAGGGCGGCGACGACGTTATCGATATTCCCGCACGCGACGGTATTTCTCCGTTCTATAAGGTTGAGCAGAAGCACCCGTTCCTTTTTATGAACGGACAGGCTACGTTTAAATTTGCCGTTAACTCTATCGCTCACGATGTTAAGGAACTTATGGAGAAGACAGGTCTTACTGCGGAGGATATCGACGTTGTAATACCTCATCAGGCGAATAAGAGAATTATAGATTTTGCTCAGCCCAAGACAGGTATTGCGCGTGAAAAGTGGTACGTGAACATTGAGCGCTTCGGCAACGTTTCGGGCGCAAGTATCCCGATCGCACTTAACGAGATGAACAGAAACGGTCTTCTCAAAAAAGGCTCAAAAATCCTTCTCACAGCCTTCGGCGGCGGTCTCTCCAGCGGCGCAGTAATCTTTGAGTGGTAGCGGCGTGTCGCCGGTGACAGTTCCGGCGGCGTGTCGCCGCTGACAGTTCCGCCGGGGCTTTAAGTATACGAAATTGGTCTCCGCGTTTTGGAATTTGAGTTTTGTTGTTCGTTTTGGTTTACTCTTTCCTTGTATACAACAAAGCAGTGGCGAAATGACGCAACGAAAGACTATAGCGATTGCGGAACCAACTTCCCTTAGCTAAAACCGGTTTCGCGGAGATCAGCCAAAGTTAATAATAAACTGACCCGGCACCAAAAAATTAACAGAATTGGGGTTGAAAAAAATTCTGATTGCTGTTAAGATATTATTTGTTGCGGATAATGACGCAGCGAAAGACCTTAGATAGTGCTGAATGAGCTGTCCAAAGCTATGACTTTAGCCGCGGAGAATAGCCGTATGTTTTAATAGACCATATCGGCACAGAAAAACGGCACAGAAAAACGGCACAGAAAAAACGGCACAGAAAAGGTAAAAAATTTTTAAAAGGAGTTTTCAGTTATGGTATTCGAAAAAATTGCACAGATGATCGCAGATAAGATCGACTGCGATGTATCCGAGATCAAAGAGGATACAAAGTTTGAGGATCTCAGCATTGATTCTCTCGATATTACAGAGATCGCTATGGATATCGAAGACGAATTCGAGATCGAGTTCGAAGCTGATCCTTCCATGAAGACTGTTGCAGACCTCGTTGCAGCAGTAGAGAAGAAGGTCGGCTGATAAGCCGTCTTCGATCTCTTCCCGTGTGCCGTTGGGATTGTTAATATTCCCTGCGGCGCATTCGGGGGAATATTTAGAAGTCTTTTAACAGGCTTCTGTGAATATGTGTGTATAATTAATGATTGGTTTTTTCGGCGCATTATGCGGAGAAAAATAATAAATAAAGAGGTAAATATATGATTAATTCCCCGATTTGTGAGATCGTCGGTATCGAATACCCCATTTTCCAGGGCGGTATGGCGTGGATAGCCGACGGTAAGCTTGCCGCAGCTGTTTCAAACGGCGGCGGATTAGGCATAATTTCAGCAATGAATGCCGGCAGCGATTATCTTCGTGAGCAGATCAGGATCGCTAAGGCGTCTACAAATAAGCCCTTCGGTGTGAATATCATGCTTCAAAGCCCTCACGCCGAAGAGGTTGCCGCAGTCGTTGCGGAGGAAAAAGTTCCCGTTGTTACGACAGGCGCAGGCAGCCCGGCAAAATTTATGGAAATGTGGCTCGCCGCAGGGATAAAGGTTATCCCTGTTATCGCATCTGTCTCCATGGCTAAGAAGATGGAGCGCTGCGGTGCGGCGGCAGTCGTTGCGGAAGGACAAGAGTCCGGCGGTCATATCGGCGAGCTTACAACAATGGCTCTCGTTCCGCAGGTAGCAGACGCGGTTAGCATTCCCGTTATCGCAGCAGGTGGTATCGCCGACGGCAGAGGAGTTGCAGCGGCGTTTATGCTAGGCGCATGCGGCGTTCAGCTAGGTACGCGTTTTCTTGTCGCAGAGGAATGCGGAGTTCATCAGAATTATAAGGACGCAGTGCTTAAAGCTACTGATATCTCCACAACGACAACAGGCAGACGTTTCGGCGGAAACACCTGCCGCAGCATTAAAAACGCTTTTACAAGAAATTTCATTAAGGAAGAATATGCGCCCGAGGCTACTGCCGAGAGCGTTGCAAACCTCGGCGTGGGAGCTTTGAGAATGGCTGCCGTTGAGGGCGACGCTAAAAACGGCTGCCTGCTTGCAGGTCAGATCTCGGGTATGGTAAATAAGGAGCAGCCTGCCGCAGAGATCATTTCGGAGATCTTTGACGAGGCGGAAAAGCTACTCGGAGGTGCTTCAAAATGGGTAAAATAGCTTTCGTTTTTTCCGGTCAGGGCGCTCAGTATACGGGCATGGGCAAGGAGCTTTGCGAATGCTC
>CACYDO010000109.1 GCA_902773165.1 uncultured Ruminococcus sp.
GCCCTGTTTTTTTGTACAGATTACCGTTTTGTATCAAAAAACGAATACAAAATTTTAACACAGTTTTCACATTGAAATTTATGTGAACTTTTTTCACATAAATTTACTCTTTTAAATTGCTTATATTTACATATGTTTTCTTATTTATATATTATTGCACATGTATCATACAGCCCATTTTTGCGCCGTTTTCCGGGCTGTAGATCGGGATCTATTTTATCGTAAAATTTACAATTATCTTGCATATTAAGATAAAATAAATTGAGTCAAATCTGCGGAATATTTCTTATAACAGGTTACAGCAATATCAGCAGCTGTCGGCTTATAACATAAGGCACTCGCTCCGATTGTGACAGTCATGTGAATATGCATATAATATAATGAAAAGCAGCTCACTATCTTTTATTAGGTTCTGATTAAACCGAGTGCCCGGATCGCTCTGAAATACTAACGCCGCTTGAAAGATAGAATCAATCAGTATTCTCTTAACGTTGAATTATATTATTTTCGTACATCAGCTTACTAAGAATTTATTACAGTGTTTGTGTAAACTATTATTATATTTTCTTTGTCAGATTTAAAATTTTAATGCACAATTCTATTCAGGACTAAATTCTATAGTAATTTTAAACAAAATGATTCCATATTTACTGTATAACTGTACAAAATAACGATTTATTTGTTTTTTGATATTGACTTTAAATATCGGAAATGTTATCATTATTACAACATAAATGGTAAATTACGGTACTGGGTTTCCCGGAAAATAAAGCCAATTGCAAATAAAGGAGTGATCAGTTATGAAAAAGAGTTTAAAAGTTTTAGTTTCGATGTTTATTTCCGTATCTATGATCGTATCTGTTGTACCTGCTGCAATCCTTTGCGCTTCTGCAGAAGAATATCTGCCCGGCGATGTCGATATGAACGGTAGCGTAGATTCCTGTGACGCTCTTTTAATCATGAGATACTCCGTAGGTCTTTATCAGCTCAACAGCGAACAGCTTGCAATTGCAGATACAAACGGCGATGGTATCGTAGATTCAAACGATGCACTGTTAGTTCTTCAGACCGCTGTTCTTACACCGTCTGAACCGACATTGTTAACAAAGGAAGATGAGTATGCGTTGGAAGTTGTAAAGCTTTGCAACGAAGAGCGCAAAAAAGCAGGTCTTGCTCCGGTTGAGATTAATGCAGAGCTTTGTGAAGCAGCAGAAGTGCGCGTTCATGAATTTCCACAGATCACCGATATTACAGAGCACAAAAGACCTGATGGCAGCGATTGGGATACTGTTCTCAGACAGCGCGGCTTCCATTACATTCTCGCAGGTGAGAATGACGCTTCTGCAAAGAACTTTACTCCCGAAGATGTAGTACGTGGGTGGATGGCTTCCGAGAGCCACAAAAAGAACATTCTCTGCCCCGAATACAACGTTGTAGGCGTTAAATATGCATTTATCGAAGACAGCCCCAGCGGCGGCTATTGTGATCAGATATTCGCATGCGTACCTAAAGATCTCAAAGATGAAAATGCTGAGAAAAGTGCACTTTTGAACAAGATCAATGCAGAACGCAAGCAAAAAGGACTCTCCGCTCTTGCTATGGATGACACGCTTAACAGCGTTGCGGAGGTAAGAGCAACAGAGATCACCTCTAAGTTTGATGGAAAAACAAGACCTGACGGAACTCCCTGGGACGAAGCTCTTTACGAGAAGGTGGATTATTACGGTAAATGCCGCAATTACATCTGCAAGGGCAACATTACAGGCAGTGCAGACGGCGCATACGAAGCTTTCACAACAACTTCTAACCTGACCGACGCTGTTTATTCAGCAAACAGCTACACAAAGATCGGTATTGGTCATGCATACGTTGACGGCGACAAGGACGCGCATTACTGGACAATAGTTCTGACAGAGGACTTCTGAGTTTGATAATCATAAACAATAGTATTCGACGCAGCCCATGGCATAAGCTTGGGCTGCGTTTTTATGGATATTTCGACCAAATTTTTGTGCCAAAAAAACCGGTAATTGCCGCAAGAAATATCATGTTTTTTTGGGAGAAATGTGATATAATATTAACTACGAGTAGTAAAATGAGAGGATGTGCCTGCCAATGTCGTCTAAAACGGTAGAAAAAATGATAGAATGGCTCGAGGACAATATTTCGAACGGTCCTACTCTTCCACAAATGGCGAGCTTTGTTGGTTATTCAGAATATTATGTATCCGCAAAATTTCACGAGTTTACGGGTGTAACCTTTAAAGAGTACCTTGCAAAGCGCCGTCTTTCCACCGCTGCCGAATCGCTTAAAAGCACTGACAACAGGATAATAGATATCGCGCTTGACTGCGGATTTTCCTCGTCTGAGGCATTTTCAAGAGCTTTCGGCAAGGAATACGGCTGCTCACCCAAAAACTATCGCGTGAAAAAGCGTGCAAAGCACTGATACATAAGGGGGATCTTCATGGAAAAGAAATTAGGCAGAAACGATCCGTGCTGGTGCGGAAGCGGAAAGAAATACAAAAAGTGTCATTGTGATTTTGACGAGATCATCGAAGAGCACAGAATTCTTGGCGAGATCGTTCCTCCGAGAGAACTTATAAAAAACAAAGAGCAGATTCAAGGCATCAAGGACAGCGGCGTTATCAATACAGCCGTTCTTGATTACGTAGCCGAAAATATTAAAGCCGGCTGCACGACCGAGGACATCGACAAATGGGTGTACGAAAAAACAGTTGAGCTTGGCGCTGTTCCCGCTCCGCTCAATTACGAAGGATTCCCGAAAAGCGTCTGCACGTCGATAGACGAGGTAGTTTGCCACGGTATACCGTCCTCCGATGTTGTACTCAAAGACGGTGATATAATAAACGTTGATATTTCAACGATATACAAGGGGTATTTTTCCGACGCTTCGCGTATGTTCTGCATTGGCGAGGTGAGCGAGGA
>CACYDO010000110.1 GCA_902773165.1 uncultured Ruminococcus sp.
AATAAAGCCCGGACGGAACTGTGAGCGGCGACACGCCGCCGGAAGGAGATTGATTTTAATTATGAACAAGGTGACAATTGGAATTATAGTAGCGACTGAACTGGAGCTTGAAAATATCGAAAAGGCAATTACCGAGAAAAGCTACGTTGAGTTAAGCGGCATGAAGTTTATTACGGGAGTTCTTTCAGGTAAGAAGATCGTTGCAGCGCGATGCGGCGTGGGAAAGGTTTTCGCTGCTATCTGCACGCAGACTATGATACTCGGATTCAGCCCCGATGTTATCGTTAATGTCGGTGTTGCGGGCGGTCTTTCCGGTGCTCTTGAAATAGGCGAGATATTTATCGCTGAGCATGCCGTTCAGCACGATATGAACACAATGGCGCTTGGAGATGAGCTTGGACTGATCTCCGGTATTAATATGGTCTATCTTCCCACAGACGAAAAGGTTACCTCTGTTCTTGAATCCGCCGTTCAGAAGGTCGGCGTTAATTACGAGGTCGGAACTATCGCGACGGGTGATGCCTTTATCAATACCAATGAGATGAGAAACTTCCTTGTTGAAACATTTTCAGCAGCAGCATGCGATATGGAGAGCGCTGCCGTTGTTCAGACCTGCTACGTAAATAACGTGCCCTGCTCCATCATGCGCGCTATTTCGGATTCAGGCGACGATAATTCTCATATGGACTATCAGGATTTTGCAAAAAAAGCTGCCGATACATCGGCTGAGGTAGTGGCTGAATTTGTTAAGCAGTGGAATAACTGATCTGACTATATTATTATAGACATGTGCAGAAGCGGTAATTTGGAAAAATATTACTGAAATATGAATGTACTGTAATCTTTTTACGTAAAAGGTTAAAGGTTTGTTGCTTTTCTTGATTTCATTACAATGATATATTATAATGTTATTGATTGTTTATGGGGGATTCTGTCGTTTTTTCACAGCGCACGGAAGCCAATTAAATTACATATTAAGAAAAGCCGGAGCGCTGCGCTTATTGGCACGGAGCTTTTTATAGGCTTCTGAAAGGAAGAGTAAGATGAGATATCTCAGAAGGGCGGTTTGCGCGCTGCTTGCAGTCGGAATACTGCTTGCGTCGGCAGGCTGCAAAAACGACAAGAAACCGGAGCAGAACAACGACCAGGGTCTGCCTGTGGCAACTGCCGATCAGATCGGAACGAACGATATGCCGTCCGGGAATGCTCCCACATATAAAATAGGAAAGGTGACCTTTAGTCAGGACGCAACCGAGCTTCAGCTTGGTGACGTTACGTTTACCGAAGCTGATCTGGACTTTATTTCCAAGTGTACAAAGCTCCAGTATTTCGGCGTTCTTTCTTCAAATCTGAGCGATCTTGACTTTTTGAAGGATATGACCGATCTTCGGGTAGTCGTTATCGGTACGAGCGACATGACCGATCTCAAGACAGTAACCGATATGAAATCGCTCGAAAGCCTTTCGATAATCAACGCTAATCTTAAAAATCTTAGCGGTATCGAAAAGCTGCCCAATTTGAAAAATATTAATTTCTCGAATAATCTAATCGACAGCATAGGCGATCTTGAAAACTGCCGCAGCCTTGAAAGCGTAAATCTGGAATCCAATCTGATCTCAGATATTTCGCCGATAGCAAGTATGAATCACCTTAAATATCTCAATCTTGGCAGCAATGCGGTAGCAGACAGTACAGTTCTTTCATCGCTCACAGAGCTTGAAGAGCTTAATATTGCCTGCAATATGCTCTCGGATATCAGCTTTATTTCGAGTATGCCCGACCTTAAAAAGCTTGATATGAAGGCTATCAATCCCGACGATATCAAGGTATTTATGGAAGCGCAGTCGCTCAGAGAGCTTGATCTTACCGACTCAAGCCTTTCGCGCGAAGACGTTGTTAAGATCATGGTCTGGCTCAAGGACTGCAAGGTGGAAAGCAGCTACATTGTAACAGATGACGAGCTTAACCGCAAAGAGGACGATATGTCCGATGATGACACTGAGAGAGACAGTGACGACGAAAACAGCGATACCGAGAAGGATTCTTCCGACGAAGATACCGACAGTGACGAGCTTGGTGTATTTGAGGAATCCGAAGCAGCGTCGAGCTTTATAGACGAAGACGGCGACGGTATCCCCGATGATGATTACTCAAATGTATTCGTTGACGAGGACGGCGACGGTATCCCTGACGATGAGCCGTATTATTAATAAAAAAGCAGTTAAGCTTCGGTAAAGTGGTTTCCGCGTATACGTTAACGTCGATCAGCGAAAAAAGAGCGCAGACTGTCCGCTGAAATTATACGTTCAGGACGAAGTATGGGAATTTAAAGCCGAAAGATATGGGGGATTTGAAATAGTGAGAAGTATAAACTCAGATCACCGGAGGTGTGTTATGAAGAATTCACTTAGGATCGCGTGCTGCCTGCTGTGCGCTGCGATCTCGTTAGTATCGCTGGCTGCCTGCGGATCGGAATCCGGTGAAGAAGAAAGCAGCAGCGCTCCGATAGTTCCGAATGTTTCTGTTCCGGCGCAGACGGTAAACAGTCTTCCGCCGTCAACAAACGACGTTCCTGCTATTGAAAGCCCGCTTGCAAAGGAAGAATTCATCTTCGGCAACGTCTTCTTTAACAAAGCCGTTACAACGATCGAGCTTAGCGATACAACAATTGATAACTTTGACGTTCTGGCTGACTGTCCGTATCTTGAAACAGTTACGATCAGCGACTGCAAAATACTCGATTTTACGGGTCTTAACCATCTTACTCAGATCAGCAACCTGACTATCTCCGGCTGCGGCTTCGATAATCTGAGCTATGTAAGCGACCTTATTCAGCTCAAATCGCTCGATATTTCCAACAACGGTATCAGCGATATCATTAAGCTCAGCTCGCTTAAAAACCTGAATTCACTTATGATCACAGGCGGCGACGTCAAGGCTCTCGGAGCTGTAAAATACATGCCGAAGCTTCAGGTTCTCCGCGTTGACTGCAAGAACTGCGATGATCTTTCTCCGCTTGCAGATCTTACCGATATGAGAGAGCTTTATCTCTATTCCGAAAAGGCTACAGGAATTGTCGCTCTTGAAAAAATGGAGAATATGAGAGTACTTGAGCTTGTTATGCCTAAGCTTTCCGATATTTCCGTTCTGGAAAATATGACGCACCTTAGCGACGTAAAGCTTGAAAACAACAAGATCGAATCAGTAAGACCGATTCGTAATATTACAAATATTGTCAGCCTCGATATCTCAAACACTAAGGTTACAGAGGTGTATTTCCTTAAGAGAATGACGTTCCTGGAAAACCTCGATGTTTCGGGCAATGAGATAACGGATTTCGATAACCTTACATTCTGCACAGGGCTTAAAACGCTCGATGTTGCGGATACAAGCATAACGAAGGGCGATTACGAAATGCTCGTTGAAGCGCTTCCCGAAGCGACGATAATCTACAAGCATGATGGTTCTGAGGAGCTTGCCGAAGGCGGCAGAACTAACACTCAGCGCTATGACAGCGACGACAATGATGATACAGAGAGCGAGTATTCCGAGGAGTACGGTGAAGCATCATCTGCCGGGGAAGAAACGGAGACACCGCGCCGCCGCAGTGAGAACAATGATAGTACCGGTGGTAACGATAATACCGGCGGTACAAGCGGCAACGGTTATTGGTTTGAAAATGATTTTACCGGCGGCTATGCTTTCTATAGTTACGATGACGGTAATATATACAACGACGGTGAGGGCGGTTATCACTATAACGGAGAATCGGTAAACTAATTCAGTAATAATAAAATTCCGATACTTGATCTTTATGGGTATCGGAATTCTTTTATGAGGAAAAGTGTTTTATGGATAAAAAGCGATTTTTTGCCATTACAGCGTGTTCCGACGCTTTGCGTGATGAAAAAAAAGAAGAAGTCGAAGCGCTTGCCGCGCTTTTGCGAAATCACGGAGAGGACGTTTTGTTCAGCCGGTACATTTACTCCGATACGCCGTTTTCCGGAACGGCTTGGCAAAAAGCCGAAGCGCTCAACGATTTTTTTCGCCGCAGCGATGTGACGGATATATTTGATGTTTCTGGAGGAGATCTTGCTAACGAGGTCATACCTTATCTTGATTTTGAAGCTATCGCTAGATCGTCTGCCCGCTTTTGGGGGTACAGTGATCTTTCCACGGTAATAAATGCGATCTATTCTCAGACAGGAAAAAGCTCAGTTCTCGGTCAGGCTCGTATTTTTGCAAAGCACAATGCCGAAAAGCTTGCTGACGCGGTTGAGAACAGGAACGAAGTATTGTTTCAGTCCCCGGTACGAATGCTGAGAGGAGAAACACTCAGCGGAATGATCGTTGGTGGAAATATACGCTGCTTTTTGAAGCTTGCCGGAACAAAATATTTTCCTGATCTTAACGGAAAAACGCTGCTGCTGGAATCATTCGGCGGCTCGGCAGCCAGAACTGTCACGTATCTTGAACAGCTGAAAATGATGGGAGCGTTTGAAAAGGCGGAAGGAGTTCTTCTCGGAACATTCACAGAGCTTGACCGTACTGTGGGAAGAGAAACCGCTTTGAAAATCATTCTTGAACGTATTCCCGATCGTCCAGTAGGTGCAAGCGATTTTATCGGTCACGGCAGCGATTCTCTTGCGGTAGTCATAGGCTCTGAAATTACCGGTCTTATCTCACACTGACTGCGTGGTAAAGGTGTGAAACTGTATATTTATTGTTAAAGGACTGTTTTTTTAAGTATGAAAAATAAAAAACATAAGCAGACAAAAAATCAAGCCAAAAATCAGGCAAAAAATAAATTTAACGCTGATTCAGTAAAAAAACTTGCTGTGATACTGGCGGCTTCATTGGTGTTATCGCTGCTGATATCCAATTTTTCTGCGCTTTCATTGATTTTCAGCGGCACTAAGAAGCAGGAGTTAGATCTGAATAAATATTTCGGCTCTGATCGCGTTACTATTACAAGTGAGTCTCCTGCGGAGTTCCGTGATATAGATACAGATCTTAAAAGCGTTTCGCTTACCTTTTACAAATATTCGGTAATGTATTCCGAAGTCAGAGTAAGCTTTACAGATGATAATTTTCGTCTGGACGGCGGTTATGAGTACAACACTGCTTCAAAGCTTATGAGTATCGGTACAGGTATCGAAAACTATATGGAGCTAAGCTCCTTTGGCAAAGCTCGTTCTATAAAAATTTCCTGCGACGACGATGTGACGCTGACCGGGGTTACGCTTAATGCGCCTCCGAAGTTTTCGTTCAGTCTTATCGGCTGGCTTATAATTTTTCTGATAATGAACTGCATTGCCTTCGGCACATGGAAGGATATTCTCGGTGAGAGCGACCGCCGTTATATTCTGATAACGGGCTGTGTTATGTGTCTGCTGGTAATTTTCGTGACCGGCGTGATACATAATACGTGCGATGAAGATCTGCTGATGAATATCCCCGATGATGTCACGGAGGAAGACCAGTATACTCAGCTTTTTGACGCTTTTCACAAGGGTCAGTTTAACCTGGATATTGATTACGATACTGAAAAGCTTGACGCTCTTGAAAATCCCTACGACCGCAGCGAACGCAACGAAAACGATCTACACGGAGTTTTCTGGGACAGAGTGTATTACAACGGTAATTTCTATTCGTACTTTGGAACTGCACCTGTTTTTACTGTTTACTACCCTGTGTATATTCTTACCGGGAAAATTCCTACTCCGCTTTTTGCGTCAATGCTGCTGTGTGTTTACTGCGTGATCTTTCTTACGCTGCTGTATGAGCTGTTTTTGCGGCGGTTCTGCAATGATGTTCCGCGGGAATTGGCGATCCTGGGCCTGTGCGCCCTGCTGTTTGGCTCGGTTATTTTTGCGGTGGCTTCCGAAGCGCAGTTTTACTTTATAGCGGTTCTTTCCGGTATCGCATGGACGGCGGCGTTCCTGTATTTTCTCCTGAGTGCGTATTTCTGTGAGGATTTCCGCAGGAGGGTGATCCTTCTTGTGATATCAGGTGTAAGCGTTGCGCTGATAGCCGCGTCAAGACCTACGCTTTTGCTGTACTGCTTTACGGCGATAATTCCTGCGTGGGATATTATGAAAAACAAAAAGGAAACAACAAAAAACAAGTTCATTTACGCAGCCGCCATCGGTGTTCCGGTAATACTGGGTGCAGCACTGATAATGTCGTACAACTACAGCCGTTTCGGCAGCGTTATGGAGTTTGGCTTCAATTATCAGCTTACGGTAAGCCGCGCTCAGGCAAACACGATCAAGCTTTCTATGGTCGCTCCTGCATTGTATCACTTCTTTTTCCAGCAGCCCAAATTCAACTCGTCTTTCCCGTATATCGAGCTTCAGTCGAACGCGCTTAAATCCTATACGAGATACAACTACGCAGGAATAACGATGGGCGTATTTTCCTATCCGATGACCTGGGGAATGGCTCTGCTTCCGTTTACCCTGAGCAGGAGAAACAAAACCAAAACATTGATGATAAGCTCCCTTGCAGTCTGCGCGTTCCTCATGGCGTTTATAGATATGTGCAAAGCAGGCTCGCATTACCGCTACACGACTGATATCGCGTTTGTCGTTCTGCTTGTATCCGTTACAGCGATATTTAACATCGGCTCATGGCTGCGTGAACGCTCTCAAAAGGCTTACAAAATATTCTTTGCAATGACTGCCGCTGCGATGCTTGCAACGATGATCCTCGGTACTCTTACGATGTTTGCAAACGAGGGCGATACTATGATACATGATTATGTCCAGGCAACAGAGTATCTTAGAGGATTGGTCTGATATAACTGTAAAATATTGTATATTTATTGAAATATTTATAAAAGTTCTTGCAAATACACAAAATTTATGTTAAAATTATATTATAATAATAACAGGCAAAGGAGTGTATTTGATATGAGTAAAAGATTTGTAATTGCAGTCAGCAGACAGTACGGTAGCGGCGGTCATGAGATCGGCAGAAAGCTTGCCGCGAAGCTCGGCGTAAAGTTTTACGACAAGGAGCTTCTTTCAAAGATCGCTCAGGACAGCGGCATGTCGAAGAGTCTTGTCGAATACTACGACGAGATGCCCTCCAAAAGCCTGCTTTTCTCATTGGCGATGGACGCTTACCCGATGTCATTCACCGAAGTTCCGATCAACCAGAAGGTCTTTCAGGCTCAGGTTGAAACGATCAGAAAGATCGCCGAGGAACGTTCATGCGTTATTATCGGCAGATGTGCCGACAGTATTCTGTCCGATATGCCTAATCTGATATCGGTGTTTGTTCATGCCGATATGGATTCAAAGATCGCAAGAGTAAAAGACCGTGACGGTCTTTCCGAAGACAAGGCGCGCGAAAAAATTATCAAGACCGACAAAAAGAGAGCTTCTTTCTACAATTATTATTCTATCGACAAGCGCTGGGGCGACGTCAATTCCCACGACATCACAGTCAACAGCGCAACGCTGGGAATAAACAAATCGGTCGAGCTGCTTTACGATTATATCAGACTCAGAGGTCTTATTGACTGAGATAACAGATAATAAAAAGCCCACAGCAGACGGATAATTCCGCAGGCTGTGGGCTATTATACTGACTGAACTGGATTATACCGGTAAATAATGGGATCAGTTAATTTCAGTCGGTTTTATACGGAGGAACAAGCTGCTTAGGTGAATTACTTCATCGACTGCTCGTAGCTCTCAATCATCTTCTTGACCATCTGACCGCCGACAGAACCTGCCTGTCTGGAAGTAAGCTCGCCGTTGTAGCCTTCCTTAAGGTCAACGCCGACCTCGTTAGCGCACTCCATCTTAAATCTGTTCATTGCCTCGCGTGCCTCGGGGACGTTAAGCTTATTGTTGTTATTAGATGACATAATGTTATTTCTCCTTTCATACTATTTTTGTGAAGGAGAACCGCCGAAAAGCAAAGCCCTTCGGAAGCAGTCCTCCGGCCTCTCCGAAGGGCTTTTCCGGTGAGTTTATCAAAAACCACCGACACGATCGGAGAGCCATGTCTGCGGCGCAGCGCTTGTTTCGAAGCTCTGTTTACCGCCGCAAAAATAGTATATGTTTTTTTGAGAAAAATATAAAATGTAAAATTTGCCTGTTTTTAAAGCGCAGTCAACGCACCCTGAATGATTTTATCCGTCTGCTCTTTTTGCTTTTTGTTTTTCAATAATAATACATATCACCGCAGCGGCGATCAGACCTGTTACTGCGCCGAAAAAATCTATCAGCACGTCTTTAACCTCAGCGCTTCTGCCAACGGGAAAATACTGTATAGTTTCGTCAGCAACGGGAGCGGCTAACAGAAGGAACAATATTTTAAAGATCTGCCCCTTAAACGTGCCGCAGAATTCTCGCACCGTAAGAGAAAGAAACAACCCGAGTACAGCGAATTCCGTAAAATGCGCAAGCTTACGGATAATTGTTTCCGAAAGGATATCGTGAATATGAAGAAATGAAGCAATGTTTTCGGTGATCATAAGAATAAAGTCGCTTTCGGCTGACGAATCATCAGCTGACATGGCAGAATTTAAAAAAATAAACATTGCGGTCATGATCGTTATCACTAATAGAATTGTCTTTTTCATCGTATAATATCGGTTCTCCTTTTGCAAAATTCTGTAAATAAATAACAAATTAATGATAAATGCAAAATTAGGTATTGTCAAGGCTTTTAAGTTAATATATAATACTTATGGCGGTCAGGCGACCGCAGGCAAATTCCGCTCGACTTTAATAATATCAACAATTATCGCCGCGTACAGGGGCTTTTTCCGGCGGCAGCTAAATAAAAGTCGGTGGTCATGCGGCGGTCAGGCGACCGCAGGCAAATTCCGCTCGACTTTAATAATATCAGTAATTATAGCCGCGCCCAGGGCTTTTTCCGGCGGCAGCTAAAAAAAGGGGGATCAATTTGGAAAATCTTGTACAGTCTTTGATCGATGTTCTCGGCGGAATTCCGAGTGAGATCATCATTTTTATCATCTCGCTGTTTCCGATATTGGAGCTGAGAGGTGGTCTGATAGCCGCTTCGATACTTCATGTCGATATGTGGAAGGCAATTCCTATATGCATTGTCGGTAATATTCTTCCTATACCGTTTATCCTTCTTTTTATCGAGAAAATATTTGAATGGCTTAAAAATACTCGTCTGGTCAAGATGATAAATAAGCTTGAGGAAAAAGCGGAGAAAAATGCAAAGAAAATAATGGAGCACAAAAATCTGGGACTGCTTCTCTTTGTCGGCATACCGCTTCCCGGTACGGGCGCGTGGACTGGTTCGCTCGTTGCGGCGCTGTTTCATTTCAAGCTTAAGGACGCAAGTCTGTCGATACTTGGCGGTATCGTGATGGCTACCGTTATCATGTGCTTCATTTCCTACGGAATACCGTATCTCGTTTCGCTGATATGACGCGAGGAAAATAATATGGATAATATAAACGAGCAATTTGATCTTATAATTATCGGCGGCGGCGCAGCAGGACTTGCCGCCGCTGTTTCTTACGGAAAAAGACGGGGAAGTTCTTCGCGTTACGCCGTTATCGAAAAGGAACGCAAGCCCGGGCGAAAGCTGCTTGCAACAGGCAGCGGAAGGTGCAATCTTACTAACCTTGATATGTCTGAGGATTATTACAATGATTCTGCAAAAGCCTTTGTGTCTGACGTTATCTCCCGTATGACGCCCGAAAGACTTGTTTCGGAATTTAAAAAGCTTGGTCTTCTATGCAAGCCGGACGAAGCCGGGCGCGTTTATCCCTATTCCAATCGTTCGGATTCTGTTCTCGACGTTCTGACAAATTGGCTAGAACATACGGGCGCGAAGCTTTTCTGCGATACGAAGATTGATAGGATAGAAGCGTGTGCAGGCAGATTTGTTTTATATTCGGGGAATAAGTGTTTCCATACAGAAAAGCTTATTCTTGCAGCAGGCGGACGTGTACAGAAAAATCTCGGTTCGGACGGCTCGTCATACGAATTTGCACGTCAGCTGGGGCTTGAATGCACGCCTGTTTTCCCGAGTCTTGCGCCGATCATCGTGAATGACAAATCGCTGTCTTTAGCTAAGGGTGTGCGAACAGCGGCGAGTGTGTCAGTAATTTGCGGCGGAAAAAAGCTGCATACCGAAGTGGGAGAGCTGCAATTCAACGAGAAAAATATCTCGGGGATATGCATTTTTCAGCTGTCGCGATACGTAAACGAGTATTTTGCAGGTGTGAGTAATTACAAAAAGCCGGTTATCATCGCCGACCTTGCCCCCGATATCTCGAAAAACGAACTGACGGATTATTTTTATACAAAGCAGAAAATACTGCCCGAAACGCCTGTAAGCGAGATGTTTACGGGGCTTCTTAACAAAAAACTCGGCGCTTATTTGTTGAAAAGAGCGAATATCAGCGGTATGGATAACCCGATATCACGGTTATCTGAAAATCAGCTTGAAGCGATCGTAAATATCGTAAAGGAATGCAGCTTTGAGCCGTGTGCGATTTCGGCTGAAAACTCGGCTCAGGTAACGGCAGGCGGCGTTGCGCTGACGGAAATTGACAGAAATTTCCGATCGCGGAAATATAAGGGATTATACATAGTCGGCGAGGCTCTCGACGCAGACGGTCTGTGCGGAGGATATAATCTGCATATGGCTTTTGCAGGCGGTTTTATTTCGGGAGCGCATGCCGCAAAAGAGGAGAAAAAACATGATAAGAATAAACGAGCTTAAACTTCCGCTCGATTACGATGAAAAAACATTGAAAACTCTTGCGGCAAAAGCGCTGAAAATAAAGGAATCCGATCTCCTTTCGGTGAGACTTCATAAAAGAAGCATTGACGCGCGGCATAAGGATAATATCGTTTTCTCGGCAGCGGCAGACGTTGAGCTTAATACTCCTAATGAGAATTCCGTGCTGCGGCGCTGCAAGTCAAATAAGATCACAAAAGCTGAGGAGTATGTATATCAGCTGCCGAAATGCAAAAAGCTTGATCTTCCCCCGGTAGTCGTTGGTGCAGGTCCGGCAGGACTGTTCGCCGCGCTTATCCTTGCGCGCGCAGGGCAGCAGCCGATATTGATAGAGCGCGGAAAAAGCGTTGACGACCGCACGCGCGACGTGGATACATATTGGAAAACGGCAAAGCTTGACGTCGGCAGCAACGTGCAGTTCGGTGAGGGCGGCGCAGGCGCGTTTTCGGACGGCAAGCTGAATACAGGAACAAAGGACGTTCGTTCACGCATGATATTAGAGGAATTTGTTTCCCACGGTGCGCCCGAGGAAATATTGTGGGCTGCAAAGCCGCATATCGGAACGGACAGATTAAAACCAACGGTAAAGGCTATCCGTGAGGAAATAATCTCCCTGGGCGGAGATGTGCGCTTTTCAACGCAGCTTACCGACATTACCGTAAAGAACGGCACGGTCACGGCGATCACTGTTGTATCGGGAGGAAAATCAGAGCAGATCGAAACGGATAACGTCATTCTTGCTCTCGGTCACAGCGCAAGAGATACGTTTGAAATGCTGCTGAATAAGGGTTTTGTCATGCAGCCGAAGCCGTTTTCCGTTGGCGCAAGAATAGAGCATTTGCAGGAGAATATAAATAAATCTCAGTACGGACGTTTTTACAGAGAACCGCGGCTTGGCGCAGCGGATTACAAGCTCAGCACGCACCTGAAAAGCTGCAGGGGAGTGTACACCTTCTGTATGTGTCCGGGCGGATATGTCGTTGCGGCGGCGAGCGAGGAAAATACTGTTGTAACGAACGGCATGAGCGAATTTGCACGTGACGGTAAAAATGCGAACAGCGCGCTTTTAGTAGGCGTGTCGCCCGAGGATTTTGGCAGCGATTCTCCGCTTGCCGGAGTTGAATTTCAAAGAAAGATCGAGCGCGCTGCATTTATTGCAGGCGGTTCGGGAGGACACGCGCCTGTACAGCGTGTTTGCGACCTTCTTTCCGGTACGCGTTCTGCCGGGTACGGTTCGGTGAAGCCGACATACCGCCCCGGCTGT
>CACYDO010000111.1 GCA_902773165.1 uncultured Ruminococcus sp.
CTGTTCCGGTCGGTATGCACCGACAGGCTGTTCCGGTCGGTATGCACCGACAGGCTGTTCCGGTCGTACTTTATAGTGATGGGAAATTAGTTTCCGCGTTTTCGCGTTTTCGCGTTTTCACGTTTTAAGCGTTTCCGTGTTTTAAGCGTTTTCGCGTTTATTATTATTGAATGTTTGTTTCGCGGAATTTAGCCATTACCTGACTCTGATCGGAACTGCCCGGTTAATCATATATTATATTATCAGAATTATCAGAAAAACTTCTGCTCTGCGATATTTCTGATTCTCTGCGCATTTTTCCTTACGTTATCGGGGGAAGGACCGCCGCGTGAGCAGCGCTCATATGCGCATGTTTCAAGCCCGATCGCTGCATAAACGCCTTCGTCAAACAGATCACAGATCATTTTGTACTCCTCGATCGGGAGAGTTTCGAGTGTATATCCCTTTTCGATACATAATGCTACTATCTCGCCTGTTGCCTTGTACGCGTCACGGAAGGGCAGACCCTTTCTGACGAGATAATCGGCGCAGTCGGTAGCGTTGATAAATCCGGTTGCCGCTGCCTTGCGCATATTTTCCGGAAGTACCTTCATAGTATCCAGCATGGGTGTAAACGCTGTAAGGCACATTTTCACCGTATCAATCGCGTCGAAAATAGCCTCTTTATCCTCTTGCATATCCTTGTTGTACGCAAGCGGAAGTCCCTTCATGACGGTAAGCAGCCCCATAAGATCACCGAAAACTCTGCCGGACTTACCTCTTACAAGCTCGGCTATATCGGGATTTTTCTTCTGCGGCATAATACTTGAACCTGTAGAGAACGCGTCGTCAAGCTCCACGAACTTGAACTCCCAACTGCACCACATGATGATCTCCTCGGAGAAACGCGACAAATGCACCATGATAATTGAGAGGACGCTTGCAAGCTCTATGCAGTGATCTCTGTCGGAAACGCCGTCGAGCGAATTTTCCGTAATGCCCTCAAAATCGAGATAGTTCGCTGTGGTTCTTCTGTCGATCGGGTATGTCGTACCGGCAAGCGCACCGCAGCCCAGAGGAAGTATGTCCATTCTGCTTTTGCATTCGGAGAGCCTTTGCAGGTCGCGCACGAACATTTCGCCGTAAGCGAGAAGGTGATGACCGAAGGTTATCGGCTGCGCTCTTTGCAAATGAGTATATCCGGGCATGATCGTTTCTGCATGCTCCTCGGCTTTGTTTGCGATAACGGAGAGCAGCTCTTCAACGAGCTTTGTAACCTCGTCGCACTGCTTTTTGAGATACAGCTTTATATCCAAAGCGACCTGATCGTTTCTGCTTCTTGCAGTATGCAGGCGCTTGCCGATATCTCCGAGACGCGCAGTAAGCTCGCCCTCGACAAATGTATGGATATCCTCAGCTTCCAGGTCGATATGCAGTTTACCGCTTTCGATATCAGCAAGGATATCGCGAAGCCCCTTTACTATCGCCTCTGCGTCCTCCTTAAAGATAATTTCGCATTCGCCAAGCATTTTTGCATGGGCAATACTGCCCTCTATATCCTCTCGATACAGTCTCTTGTCGAACGATATCGAGGAGTTAAAATCGTTGGTTGTTTTACTTAAAGCCTTCTGAAACCGGCCTTTCCAGAGCTGCAAAATAATCACCTCGTTAAAAATTAGAAAATTTTTCCAAACTATAAAAACGGCTTACGGGAGGGCTATATCTGCCCTCCCAGTTAAAGCCGGTATATTCTGAAATCGAATTAAAGACCCTTCTTCTTAGCCTGAACCTTGATCGGAAGACCGAACAGGTTGATAAAGCCTTCGGAGTCATTCTGATCGTAAACCTCGTCCTCGTCGAAGGTAGCGATCTCCTCGTCATAGAGCGAATACGGAGAAGTAACGCCTGCGTCGATAATATTGCCCTTATAGAGCTTGAACTTAACGTCGCCTGTTACAGTCTGCTGAGTGCTGTCTACGAAAGCGGAAAGAGCCTCGCGCAGCGGTGTGTACCACTGGCCGAAATAAACAAGCTCTGCAAAGCGGTTAGCCACATTCTGCTTGTAGTGGAGAGTATCTCTGTCAAGGCAGATCTCCTCAAGCTTTGCGTGAGCGGCATAAAGGATAGTACCGCCGGGAGTCTCGTAAACGCCTCTTGCCTTCATGCCGACAAGACGGTTCTCAACCATATCTGTGATACCAATACCGTTTTCGCCGCCGAGCTTATTGAGCTTCTTAACGATCTCAACAGCGCCGAGCTTCTCGCCGTCAATAGCGGTGGGAACGCCCTTCTCGAAGGAAATAGTAACGTATGTCGGCTTATCGGGAGCCTGCTCGGGAGAAACGCCCAACTCAAGGAAGCCTTCCTTGTTGTACATCGGCTCGTTTGCCGGATCCTCAAGATCAAGACCCTCATGAGAAAGGTGCCAGAGGTTTTTGTCCTTGGAGTAATTTGTTTCTCTGTTTATTTTAAGAGGAATATTCTTCTCCTCTGCATATGCGATCTCTTCTTCTCTCGACTTGAACTCCCACGTTCTCCAGGGAGCAATGATAGCCATATCGGGAGCGAAAGCCTTGATCGTCAGCTCAAAACGAACCTGATCGTTGCCCTTGCCTGTGCAGCCGTGGCAAATAGCATCTGCGCCCTCTGCCTTAGCGATCTCTACGATTCTCTTTGCGATGATCGGTCTTGCAAAGGACGTACCGAGAAGGTACTTGCCCTCATAAACAGCGTCTGCTTTAAGAGTAGGCCAGATGAAGTCTTCAACAAATTCCTTATTAAGATCCTCGATATAGAGCTTTGAAGCGCCTGTTGCAATCGCCTTTTCCTCAAGTCCTTCAAGCTCTGTGCCCTGTCCGACGTCGCCGCTTACAGCGATTACCTCACAGTTATTGTAATTCTCTTTGAGCCACGGAATAATAATAGACGTATCCAGTCCACCCGAATATGCAAGAACTACTTTTTTGATGTCTTTTTTAGATTTAGCCATTTTAAACGACCTCCGATAAATTTTTCGAAATTGGAATAATTCATAAATATTCCTTGTTATGGTTTAATTATACACGATTTATGCAAAATTTCAAGAGTTTTCTGCATATTTATTCATTTTTATGCATATCATCATGTTTTTTTGCACTATCAACACCGAACTTGTTTACGGTGCAGATAAAAACGCGTGTATAATTTTAGCAGGCAGCAGGCGGCGCGGAAACAAACTTACCGTCACGGCAAAGTAAAATCGGAACTGCCTGTCGGCGATTGCCAATAAAAATTGCACTTTACAAAAAGCGTACACTTATAGTATAATAACTTTTGCGGATTTTTTCAAGTAAAACATGCTTTTTTTCTTAAAAATATGTATTTTTTTATTAGAAATGTTATAAAATTAGCGTAGGACATTCGCAATTTCACATGTTGATGTATTATTTTTAGTAAGCAGCCGGCGGCGCGGAAAACAACTAATAGTTATACAGAGTAATTTCGAAACTGTCTGTCGGCGCTTCCCGACACATTGCGAATACCTGCGCTTTGATATATTTCCAAATAAGGAAGGGAGAATTCATATGCAGATACTTGCACCATTTGAACTTGAAGGAAACATTATGAGATCACTCGGAACGGACTGGATGCTCATCACAGCGGGAACGAAGGAAAAGTACAACACCATGACGGCAAGCTGGGGCGGCATGGGTATACTCTGGAACAAATCTGTCGTATTTATCTTTGTGCGTCCGCAGAGGTACACCTACGAGTTTCTCGAAAGCAACGATTATTTCTCGATCTCGTTTTACGACAATACAAGATGGGCGCGCGCACTGAAATTCTGCGGAACGAATTCCGGCAGAGATGTAGACAAAGCTAAGGTAACGGGGCTTACGCCGAATTTCGATGAAAAAGCGCCGTATTTTGAGCAGACAAAGCTTGCAGTCATCTGCAAAAAGCTCTATTCGCAGGATATGACCGAAAGCGGCATACTCAGCGATGAGCTGCGCCAGTATTACCACGGCAACGATTACCACCGCGTTTACGTTGCAGAAATGAAACGTGTGCTTATTCCCGATGAAGAATAATATAAAAGGCTGCGCTGTTATTACGGGCGCGGCTAGAGGTATAGGTGCGGCTGCGGCTTATGAGCTTTCGCAAATGGGGTTTCCGGTCATAGTGAACTACCGTGAAAACGAGGACGCTGCGCGAAAAACGCTGCAAAGAATCATAGATAACGGCGGCAGTGGAATAATATTTTGCTGCGATGTGGCGAACCGCGAAGACGTTGACAAAATGGTTGAAGCAGCTGTCAGAGAATTCGGCAGGATAGATGTGCTGGTCAACAACGCAGGTATTTCGCAGATAAAGCTCTTCACCGACATCACCGCAGACGACTGGAAAAAAATGGTAGGCGTAAATCTTGACGGCGTATTTAATTGCTGCCAGAGCGTTTTGCCGCATATGATACACGAAAAATCGGGACGCATAATCAACGTATCCTCGGTATGGGGAGTTTATGGCGCTTCATGCGAGGTTCATTATTCCGCCGTCAAAGCAGGCGTAATAGGACTTACCAAAGCTCTTTCAAAGGAAGTCGCGCCATCCGGTATAACGGTAAACTGCATTGCCCCGGGCTGCATTATGACCGATATGCTAAAGGAAGACTGTGACGAAGAAACGATACGATCACTCAGCGAAGAAACGCCTCTTGGCAGGATCGGTACACCCGAGGATGCAGCAAAAGCGATCGCATTTCTTGCAGGAAGCGGCGCATCGTTCATTACGGGTCAGACGCTTGGCGTAGACGGAGGTTTTTGCTGATATGTTTGATACAAACGAAAGTCTTCTCATATGCCCCGTATGCAAAAATCGGCTCAGCCGCAACGACAACACGTATAAATGCCCGACAGGTCACAGCTACGACATCTCCAAAAAGGGCTATGTCAACCTCATGATGTCGCAGAAATCCTCAAAAAAGCGGCATGGAGACGACAAAACTATGCTTGCGGCACGAAGAGATTTTCTTGACCGCGGATATTACGAACCGCTTGCGAAGGCAATTGCCGAAAAAGCTGTCAAATACAAATTAACAAGCTCTCCGATAATTATCGACGCAGGCTGCGGCGAGGGTTACTACACGGCGATGGTACACACCGCGATACCAAACGCCGAAATATTCGGAATAGACATTTCGAAGGACGCTTTGATCTATACTTCGCGACGTGACAAATATCTTACCCTCGCCGCGGCAAGCGCAGCGGATATTCCCATAGCAGATAACTGCGCTGACATAATAATGAGCATATTTGCACCGACGTTTCCTAAGGAATTTTCGCGATTGTTAAAACGTGACGGGATACTCCTGCGCGTCGTACCGCTTGAAGATCATTTATACGGATTAAAATGCGCGGTGTATGATAAAGCGTATAAAAATCCGCCTGATAACGGTGATATTGATGGGTTTGAGGTAATAGAACGAAGTGAGCTGAGGTATGATATCGAGCTTGAAACAGCAAAGGAAATACGTGATCTGTTCATGATGACGCCGTATTATTATAAGACGTCCAGGGAAGATCAGGAAAGGCTGTTTTCCGGGGAAAGACTTATAACGGAAGTGCATTTCGGGATATTTGTATATAAAAAAAGACACATATAAAAAATATGCCAAGCTCTGAGAAAGCTTGGCATATTTTTTTATATTCATAATTCTATTGATCGCTCGGGCTTTCCTGCCCATATATCTCGTAATCATCTGTGGATTTATCTATCATGTCTTTCCATTTACTTCTATTTAAATATGTTTCCCATTTTACATAGAGTCGCGACATTCTTGTCATCAGCCGCAAACACATCACATTCGCGAGCATTATAGGAGTGTAAAATAATACAAGTTCCGGTGCGCGTGCATATTGGTCGATAGTTTTCATAAACAGAACCATTATCAGCGAATAAACCATCGTTACTATCGCAACTGAGAGCGATACGTATTTATTGAGCTTCTTTATCACTATGAAGGAAAGTATGATAATCAGAATTATGTACCCAAGCGCAAACGGGAACGTTTTCTTTGACAGATCAAAAAGCACGTCAAGCAAATACGTAAATATGCAGCACCCAATCAGACCGGAAAGTATATAGTCTATCTTATCAAACTCCTCTTTCCCGAAACGGTGTTTCGTAAATTCAAGAATATTGTTAGCTACATATTCTGTGGAGTTCTCCTCCTGCTTTGCGGTCATTTTTACCGCGCCGAATTTTTCAGCATCTGTATACGGGTTAAACTCGGGGTTATGATTTGCTTTTGCATTTGTCTGCAAGCCTGCCTGCCGTTCACCATCCGATTTAGAGTGATAATATTCATCATCTGAAACATTACCCATATGGCGCTTCTTTTCCGGAATCATAAAATTCACTCTGTCTGATGAATAATACTCTGCATCGTTTGGGTCACGCTCCACACGATTTCCCGTATAAACCGGTTCTTCAATGCGTTTCGTCTGCTGCTGAGTATAGCCGCCGTTTGCAGCCGTTCTTGAACTTGAATGAAAGCGATCGTCCGCCATGAGGACAGCGCGCTTCATGCCGAACGATTCCTCCTGACCCGGAGTATCCTGCGCTTTTCTGCTTAGTTCCGATAAATGCTCGGACGAGCTGAAAATTGATTCTCCTTTATCATGTACTTCCTGCTTGACAAGATAAAATCCGCAGTAAATACATCTTGTCTTCGTTTTATCAATAATTCTTTTGCATCTCGGACAAGGGATCATATTTTTAAAAGGATTCATGGACATTTCAACTCCGAAAAAACAAAAATCATCGTCTGCCCCACTGCCGAAAAAACAGTGGGACACACGATCCTTTTCCTAAATCTTTAATTAATATGTACCAGTTAACAAAAAATACTACGTTGAGAATCGCCCTGCTGTACCGTTGTTATACTTGTTCCACTTACTTTGCGGTGCATTCTGTTCGGGCTGCGGTTTATTCGCGTTCAGCGACGCTATCAGCACGTTTTTAATATCCTGCACCATTGTAATCAGAAACACATAATCATACGGAAACAAATTCGTAGAGCTGAGAGCCTTTAACAAAAACACGCACTCAACCGACGACTTCAGCGCGTTTTGCAGACATTCAGTAAACGCGTCCTTGTCGCTTCCATAAACCGATTTATTGATGTGCGTTCCCATTTCGGCAGCCGATTCAACTAGCCTGGTGCATAATGTTCTATCAAGACCCGATTTTGAGTACGCCTCATTAAACAAGGCAATTTGCGCCAGGAATTCAACAGATTTGTCAAATATTGCGGTACTCACAACTACCACCTCACGGTTCTATTATATCAAATAATCCCAAAAAATGCAATAAAATATTTGCAATTATCGCGTAATTTTGGTGAATAAATCCCTGAATTTTGTGTGAAAATTCTGATTCAGCATAAAATAATCAAACCGAAAACAGGTCATAATGTAAAGAAAGGCCGTACTGATACATAATGACAATAATTCTAACTGAGAATTTGCAAAAAAGCCGCATATCGACACAAGTCGGTATGCGTACAAAAAAAGCCCGCCCGGAGGGATTCGAACCCCCGTTCTTCAGAATCGGAATCTGCTGCGTTATCCAGCTGCGCCACGGGCGGAAATATATATATTAATACAAACGCCCCACTGCCGCAAAAGAACTGCGGCAGCAGGGAAAAAGTTAATAATTAAACAAGCTCAATGATAGCCATCTCAGCAGCGTCACCGCGGCGAGGACCGATCTTTGTAATTCTTGTATAACCGCCGTTTACATCGGCATACTTCGGTGCGATCTCGTCGAAGAGCTTCTTAGCAGCGTCTTCGTCTGTAACGAAAGACATAACCATACGCTTGTTGTGCAGGTTATTAGTCTTAGCGATAGTGATCATCTTCTCGGCC
>CACYDO010000112.1 GCA_902773165.1 uncultured Ruminococcus sp.
AAGTCAGGCTCTGCACCTGTTCTGCAAGCTTTTCATTACTATCAGTAAGGAACTGTTTTTCTTCTTCAAGTGATTCAATAGACCGTGAAAGCTCTGTTTTACGCTGATCCAGCGCCGCTGCTTTTTGATCAAAATCAGATCTTAGTTTGGTAAGCTTTTCTATCTGCTCGCCGAGGTTACGGTTTTCGGAAGAGAGTGACTGCGTACTGTCCGTAAGAGTTTTTTTCGTTTCACCTAGTTTTTTATTAGATTCCGTTAAGGCGTTTTTCTCTTCTGTAAGATTTTCGACAGCGGTTTTAAGCTCCTCGTTGCCGATAATCAGCTCACGCTTCTCACTTCTCAGCGTTTCCGCCGATCCTTGCAGCTTCTGCCGCTGCTGTTTCAGCTCGGATACCTTTGCGGTAAGCTCGGAAGTATCCTTAGTAAGAGAAGCCGTTCTTGCGCAAAGGCTGTCGTGCTCCTCGCTCAGCTGCTTTTTAGTTTTTTCAAGACTTTCGCATTTTTGCTCTGCCGGAGAGATCGACTCATTAAGGCTCTTGACCTCTGATTTGAGTGTTTCCGCCTTCTGAGCAAGCTGTTTCGTTTTCGTTTCAGCCGTATCGCGCTGTTCGGAGAGGATCTTCACCTCTTTTTCGGCGCCCTTGAGTTCCTTTTCCAGCGCAGCTACTTCTTTTTTCAATCCGTCGCGTTTTTCCTTTAGCTCCTGCAGGCGTTTTTCCTGCTGTTCAAGCTTTTCGGCTTCCTTTTTGATGATATATATTCTTCCTGCAAGATCCTCATTTTCGTTGAGGGCGTCGCGCAGGATCTTATCTGCGTCATCTATCGTTTTTATACTGCGCTCACGGCGTTTTACGATAACGCTCACTCCGCCGGCATTTTTCAGAGCCTGCTCGTTCTTTTTGAGCATAGAAGCCATATCGCCGATAACAGCGGTAACCAGGCGCACCGATTCTCTGACCTGTTCAGAGTCGCCTTCGGGGGCAAAATCGAGATTTGCCAGCGTTGTGCTTTTCTCACGGTTGAGTGCGTCAAGAGCGTCTTTATAGATCTTCATCACATCAGAAACAGTGACGGTATTTTTCCGCTCCAGATTTGTGAGCGTTCGTTTTATCTCACTGAATTCCATAGACTACCTCCTCGGGCATGTCCCGTCTTTTACCATTTTCAGCCATGTGCTGAACGGATAATCCTCTCCGATAGGCACTGCATAATTTGAAAACAGATTATCAAAATCCGAAAGCACGATCTCCTTCGTTTCCTGAACCTCGAATTTCCCGAAGCCTGCGTCCTCTCCGTTCATTACATGAACTGTTATGACGTTATCCTCAGAAATTGAGAAACCGACCTGAGCTTTATATTTAATAACATTTTGCAGCTTTTTGCCCTGAATCGGGTCGGGCGTCAGTACCATGATATGCCGGTCGTCCTTTTCTCTGAGGATGATCAGCTGATCTATCGTACCATTCGGTGACATGATGATCTGACGGTGCTGACCGCCGAGCATCATAGAATAATAAACTGTATTATACTTGATCTCCTGGCGGTATTCAATTGCAAAATGAGGAACTGCAACGCCCTTCTGACCGTTGATATCCTCCTTCGTAAAGATACCTATCGCAAATTCAGACGTAACGCAGAGCTTTATCATATCGTTTGCGATAAGCGCCGCGCCCAGAGAGATCGCCTTTTCCTGTTCCTCCGGGTTTGTAAGAAGTCCTTCTACATGAGGGTCGTCTGAATTCGAAATACGGAATTTATCCCAGATCTGCTTGCGGACAAAGTAAAAATTACTGAAACCGCCTACAAGACCTAGTTTAAAGTCCTCCGCTTCTGTATCTATCTCCTTATTTCTGCCGAGAATAAGATTAAGTATCTGGTCAAGCTCAGGCTTGATGACGCGCGCATAAACGCGGTAAAGCTGGCTGTAGGTAACGTTGAACAGATAGCATTTTCCTCCGCATTTAAGCATAAGATCCTCGCACAGATACGCTTCGTCAAGCTCCTCCATAAAATCGGTGTCTCTTACGTTGCCGCTTTCGAACACCTCGCGGATATCTTCCTTATTATCTCTGAGCTTAGTTTCTATCTCTGTGCGTATCTTTTCAATACTTCCCTTGCAATTCGGGTCGTTTAAAAGCTCCTCGTCGATACCTGCTTCATTCATCGCACATCTCATGAGCGATTCTATATACAAAATTCCTGCGCTGCCGACCATTCCGTCCTGATTTTCTCCAAGGCCCTCGCTGTCGATAAGCGCTATCTCCATTTTGCCGTTTTCACTTGTTTCAATTTTACTGAGCGTAATATCAAGGCTGCCTCCGCCGTAGTCGATAATAAGCAGATTTCCGTTCAGTCTTTTTTCGTCCTTTTTCAGCCTGTTGTAATTATACGCAAAGAACGCGCTTGCAGCCTCCGGCTCAAAAACCACCTTATACTTTTTTATATAATCAAGACCGCTCAGAATATCGGTCAGTCTTTGTGTACCCTTAGCCTGCTGGATAGCGTTGCTGCTTCTCACCGTTCTTACGCTTTTGCCCCAGTTTTCCGGAACGCCAATGCAGAGATTGTCTATTTCGTTTACATTATGATCCTTCATAATTCTTCTGAGAAGAAGGTCTATAAACTCCGCCGCAACAACAGTCGGCGTATTCTGTTCGTCATATCCGCGCGAAACAACTGTCGGGTCGTCTATATCGTTATTCAGCAATGTTTTAAACGCCTCATAAACAGTATATTTCGAATTTCCGATATCAGCTTTAGCCGAAGCTCCGAATTTTATACGTGCGTCCTTTTTGCTGTGCGACACCTTTGACGGCACATACGGCAGTCCGCTGTCAAGATTTATAGTCTGCAATCCTCCGTTCTCCGAATTATACAGTGAAAGCACCGATGTTGTACTTCCAAAATCAAACCCCAAATTCAATCCCATACTACCCCTCTTTTCGGTTCCGCTTTAGTTTTTAATTACGGATAACTGGTCTCCGCGTTTTTTTATTATCACTTTTATAGTTTTAGCTCTGTTTAGTTTATTTAGGTTTAAGAATTCTTGATTTACGTACCGATCATATTTTATTTGATCCA